>NZ_JBEXWT010000005.1:0-178833 GCF_040629945.1 Kitasatospora sp. NPDC005856
GGGCCTCTTTGTTTTTCATATGTTGGGCCCGCCCGCCGGCCCGGCCCGGCCCCGCGCCGGCGAAAAACCACAGGCTCGGCGCCGAAGGTGGCCCGCAGCACCGTGCCGCAGGATGCGCGAGAGCCCGGAGAAGCGGTTGCGGCGTGCTCCGGGCCGGCCCGGAGCACGCCGCGGAAAGGTCCGCATTCCAGCGCCGGGGCCCGGCCCGGACCGTTCCGATCTTCCGGCACGCTCCGGGCCGGACCTCGCCCGGAGCGCGCCGCAGTGGTGGCCTGCGAGGGCGCGGTCCAGCCGGCCCGGGGCCGTCAGGCCTCCTCGCGCCAGCCCTCGTAGCCGGCCGCGAGGGTGTCGAGGGCGTGCAGCAGGGCGGGGGTCCAGCCGCTCTCCGGGGCTTCGGCCACGATCAGCCACTGGGCGTCCTCGGCGTCGTCCTCGCCCGCGAGCGCGTCGCGGACGACTTCGAGCTCGCCGAGGTCGGGCTGGGTGGCGCCGAGTTCCTCGGCCGCCTCCTGGGCGGTGTCACGGTCGGGCAGGACGAGCAGCTGCCGGGCGTACGGGTCGTCGACGTCCGGGAGGTCGGTGGTCTGGTTCTCGCTCACCAGGCCATTGTCCAGGTCGGGCCGTCCGCTCCGTCGGGCGGGAGTGTCCGCGGCCCGTGGGATGCTGGTAGGCGATGGCCAGGAAGAGTGCACCCGACGACCTGCTCGCCCCGCTGACCCTCGCGGTCGGCCAGGAGGAGCTGCTGCTGGACCGCGCGGTCGCCCAGGTGGTGGCGGCGGCGAAGGCGGCGGACCCGGACACCGACGTGCGGGACCTGCCGCCCGGCGGCCTGCAGCCCGGCAGTCTGGCCGAGCTCACCACGCCGTCGCTGTTCGCCGAGCGCAAGGTGATCGTGGTCCGGGCCGCACAGGACCTCTCCGCCGACTCGGTGAAGGAGGTCAAGGCGTACATCGAGGCACCGGCCGACGAAGTGATCATGGTGCTGGTGCACGCCGGCGGTGCCAAGGGCAAGGGCCTGCTGGACGCCGGGCGCAAGGCCGGCGGGCGCGAGGTGGCCTGCGCCAAGCTGGCCAAGGCGAGCGAGCGGCTGGCCTTCGTCAAGGGCGAGTTCCGCACCCTGGGCCGCTCCGCGACCCCGGAGGCCTGCCAGACGCTGCTGGACGCGCTCGGCAGCGACCTGCGCGAGCTGGCCGCCGCCTGCCACCAGCTGACCTCGGACGTCGAGGGCACGATCGACGAGACGGTGGTGGCCCGCTACTACAGCGGCCGGGCCGAGGCGACCGGCTTCGAGGTGGCGGACCTGGCGGTCACCGGCCGGGCCGCGGAGGCGCTGGAGCGGCTGCGCTGGGCGCTGGCCGTCGGCCAGCCGCCGACCGGCATCACCTACGCGCTGGCCTCGGGTGTGCGCAGCATCGGCCGGCTGGCGAGCGCCGGGCGGAACATGCGCCCGGGCGACCTGGCCCGTGAGCTGGGCATGCCGCCGTGGAAGGTCGACCGGGTCCGCCAGCAGATGCGCGGCTGGACGGGCGACGGGGTGGCCACCGCGCTGACCGCGATCGCCCAGGCCGACGCCGCCGTCAAGGGCGGTTCGGACGACCCGGCCTTCGCCCTGGAGCGCGCGGTGGTCGCCGTCGCCCGGGCCGCCCGGGCCGGCTCCCGGCCCGCCTACTGAGCGGCCCCGCGGGAGGACGGCCCGGGCCCGGGCCTACTTCTTCATCGCCCGGACGGCGTCCTGCCCGTCGGCCTGGAGGGCGCTGCGCAGCTCCTCCTTGGACGGCGGCTTGGCCTTGCCCTCGGTGTAGCTGGCCGAGTAGCTGATGTAGTAGGTCATCCCGCCGTCGCGGATGTCCAGCTCGGCGTTGACACTGTGGTACTTGTCCGAGGGGTCGTCCTTGTACAGGAAGTACGCCTCCTCGCCGAGCCCCGGGACGTCGGTGACCTGGTAGCCGCGCGCCCGGTAGAGCTCCTTGTTTGCTTCTTGCTCGGGCGCCGGGTTGACCGCCTTGTGCAGGTCGGCGCGCATGTAGAGGGAGGCGTACTCGCTGTCGCTGCCGCCGCCGGTGCGCTTGAGCGACATCGAGCAGTTCATGCTGTCCAGCGCCGGGTGCCGGTCGGTGTGGTGGGTCGGCGCGGAGGTGTCCGAGACGGAGTACGTCTGGAGGAGCCTGGTGGGCTTCCCGGTGGTGCAGAAGTCCTCGGAGAGGTGGTAGCCGCGCAGGCCGCGCGGCGAGGAATCGCTGCTGACCAGGCCGGGGACGGCCATCACGGCGGCGGCCCAGCCGACCGAGACGATCACCGCGCCGACGAACGCCCAGACGGCGTTGCGCCGCAGGTTCCCGCTCCTCCCGGAGCCCGGCGCCACTCCCGGAGGAGGAACGGCCGTGCCGGGCGCGGTGGGCAGCCCGGGTGGCGGTCCGAAGCCAGCGGCCCCCGCGAGCCCCGGCGCGCCCGGTACGGGCTGCGCGCCCCCACCCGGCTGTTGCGGGAAGCCGTACCCCGGCCCGTTCGGTGCCGGTGGCGGCGGTGGCGTCGTCATGGAAGGTCCCCCCTGAGCCTGGCGTCGGGCGCTCCCCGCGCCTCGATCGCACCTGACCGACCCTAGCGGCCGGACGACCGGAACACGACAGGCGTCGCAGTGGCCTCCGGGGAGGGAGGCCACTGCGACGCCCGCCGTACTGCTTCGTTGCCGGTCGCTGATGGTCTGGTCGACCGACAGCAGCACCTCCGAACAGCGCGAACCCCCGCTCGGCTTCGGCCGGGCGGGGGCGGTGGTTCAGGAGCGGAGCGGTTTTTGGCGGCCGGGACTGCGCTCGCCGCGTAGTGGCCCGTCCGGATCCATGTGCACAGAATGCGTACTGCCCGCCCGGTGTGTACCGGACGGGCAGTAGAAGAAGGCCTATGAGCCGGCACTTCTGGTCAAGCTGGATGCACCGCACCCGCGTGGCGAACGCAGGCCGCGTGCGGTGCGAGTCTTGCGCGCCTCGGGGGTCCGGGTAGAGGGCCGGGTCCTCCCGAAGCGGTGGGGGTCACCGCCCCCGGGGGCGTCAGGCCTGGACGGCCGTGTTGACGCGCTTGGTGATGGCCGACTTCTTGTTGGCGGCCTGGTTGGCGTGGATGACGCCCTTGCTCACGGCCTTGTCCAGCGCCTTGGAGGCGGCGCGGGCCAGCTCGGTGGCCTTCTCGGTCTCGCCGGCGGCAGCGGCCTCACGGGCCTTGCGCAGAGCGGTCTTCAGCGAGGACTTGACGGCCTTGTTGCGCAGGCGTGCCTTCTCGTTGGTCTTGTTGCGCTTGATCTGGGACTTGATGTTCGCCACGAAAGAGCCTCAGTCTGTCTAAAGATTTGAACGGGTTCGCACCGGCGGCCTTCGGTCCTGCTGAGAGGGCATGCCGAGGCCAGGTGCAGCAGCCCACGCTACCAGGGGCCGCCGCCCGCCCCAAACCGGGCGCCCGCGGACACCCGCCCCCGCAGCCCGCGAGGATCGCGCCCGCAGCCCGCGAGGCTCCCGGACGGTGCCCCGGGCCGCAGTCGTGGGAAGATGGGAGGAACTATTTCGATCGGACGAGACTGTCCGGTCCCCGGGAAACCGGTCAGCGATGATCCGGACACCCCCGGCCCCGGACCAACGGAGAATCGGACCAAGGTGCCCGCGACCCCCAGCAATGTGCCAGAGCCCAGCCGTACCGACCCGGCGCTGATCCGCAACTTCTGCATCATCGCCCACATCGACCACGGCAAGTCGACGCTCGCAGACCGGATGCTGCAGATCACCGGCGTCGTCGACCCCCGGCAGATGCGTGCCCAGTACCTCGACCGCATGGACATCGAGCGCGAGCGCGGCATCACCATCAAGTCGCAGGCGGTCCGCCTCCCGTGGGCCCCGAAGACCGGTCCGGATGCCGGGACGACGCACATCCTCAACATGATCGACACCCCGGGCCACGTGGACTTCACGTACGAGGTGTCCCGCTCCCTGGCGGCCTGCGAGGGCACCATCCTGGTGGTCGACGCGGCCCAGGGCATCGAGGCGCAGACCCTCGCCAACCTGTACCTGGCGCTGGAGAACGACCTCACGATCGTCCCGGTCCTCAACAAGATCGACCTGCCGGCCGCCCAGCCGGAGAAGTACGCCGCGGAGATCGCCCACATCATCGGCTGCGACCCCTCGGACGTGCTCCAGGTCAGCGCCAAGACGGGCTTGGGCGTCGAGGACCTGCTCGACCACATCGTCAACACCATCCCGGCCCCGGTCGGCGTCAAGGACGCCCCGGCCCGCGCGATGATCTTCGACTCGGTGTACGACGCCTACCGCGGCGTGGTCACCTACGTCCGTGTCGTGGACGGGCAGCTCACCAAGCGCGAGCGCATCCAGATGATGTCCACCGGCGCGACCCACGAGCTGCTGGAGATCGGCGTCATCTCGCCCGAGCCGAAGGTCGCCGACGGCCTGGGCGTCGGCGAGGTGGGCTACATCATCACCGGTGTGAAGGACGTCCGGCAGTCCAAGGTCGGTGACACCATCACCTCGCAGCACAAGGGCGCCACCGAGCCGCTCGGCGGCTACAAGGACCCGCGCCCGATGGTGTTCTCCGGCCTCTACCCGCTGGACGGCTCGGACTACCCGCTGCTGCGCGACGCCCTCGACAAGCTGCGCCTCAACGACGCCGCCCTGGTGTACGAGCCGGAGACCTCGGTCGCGCTCGGCTTCGGCTACCGCTGCGGCTTCCTCGGCCTGCTGCACCTGGAGATCATCCGGGAGCGCCTGGAGCGCGAGTTCAACCTCGACCTGATCTCCACCGCCCCCAACGTGGTCTACCGGGTGGTCATGGAGGACGGCAGCGAGCACACCGTCACCAACCCGAGCGAGTTCCCGTCCGGCAAGATCGCGGACGTCTTCGAGCCGGTCGTGCGCGGCACCATCCTCGCGCCCAACGAGTTCGTCGGCGCGATCATGGAGCTCTGCCAGTCCCGCCGCGGCAGCCTCCAGGGCATGGACTACCTGTCCGAGGACCGCGTGGAGCTGCGCTACACCCTGCCGCTCGCGGAGATCGTCTTCGACTTCTTCGACCAGCTGAAGTCCAAGACCCGCGGCTACGCCTCGCTGGACTACGAGCCCATCGGCGAGCAGTCCGCCCAGCTGGTCAAGGTCGACATCCTGCTGCACGGCGACGCGGTGGACGCCTTCTCCGCGATCGTCCACAAGGACAAGGCCTACAGCTACGGCGTGATGATGGCGGGCAAGCTCCAGAAGCTCATCCCCCGCCAGCAGTTCGAGGTGCCGATCCAGGCGGCCATCGGCTCCCGGGTGATCGCCCGTGAGACGGTCCGCGCGATCCGCAAGGACGTCCTCGCCAAGTGCTACGGCGGTGACATCTCCCGCAAGCGGAAGCTGCTGGAGAAGCAGAAGGAAGGCAAGAAGCGGATGAAGATGGTCGGCAGCGTGGAGGTCCCGCAGGAGGCCTTCATCGCCGCGCTGTCCACCGACGCCGAGACGCCGAAGGACAAGAAGTAGCGGTACGGCGGCGACGCACGCCGGAAGGGCCCGGGCACCTGCCCGGGCCCTTCCGGCGTTTCGGGCGTTTCCGGCGCACGATCCGAGGCCCCGAGGCCCCCGAGGTCCCCCGGCGTTCGCGGGCGGCACCGGCGGCACCGGCGGCACCGGCGGCACCGGCCGGCGCCCCGGCGGCCTACTTCAGGCTGCCGAGGACCACGCCGACGATCGCCGCCTTCGCCAGCCGCCCGGCGGTGCCCGTGAACACGGTGGGCCGCATCGAGTCGTCCGGACGGACCACCTGCAGCAGCCCGTCCCGGCGGCCGAGGCTCACGCACTGCACCTGGTACCGGAACGAGAACGGCTTCTCGGTGCGCCCGTCCAGCAGTTTGCCGAGGTACTGGCCCTGCGGCAGGGCGGTGGCGCAGCCCATCCGCAGGGTGCCGACGCCGGGGACGGTGACCGCGGCGGCGTCGCCGATCACATGGACGTCCGGGTGGGAGACCGACCGCAGGTGGTCGTCCACCAGGGCCCGGCCGCGCTCGTCCACGGCCAGGCCGGCCTCGGCGGCCAGCGGGTGCGGCTCCAGCGAGGCGGCCCAGACGACGAGGTCGGCCGCGATCGGGCCGGCGGTGGTGCGCAGTCCGTCCGGGGTGACCTCGGTGACGGTGGTGTTCTCGTGGACGCTCGCGCCGAGCCGGGCGAGGACGCGCAGGACGTGGGCCCGGCCCTTGTCCGAGTAGACGCCGCCGACCAGGCCGGACGCGACGATCCGCACCTCCCAGGCGGGGTGGGCCTCGGCGAGTTCGGTGGCCAGCTCGATGCCGGTGGCGCCGCCGCCGACCACGGCCAGGGTGCCGGGCTGTTCGGCCGTGTCGATCCGGCGGCGCAGTTCGGCGGCGCGCTCCGCCGAGTGGGCGAGCTGTTCGGCGCCGGGGACGCCGTGCCAGGCGGTGCGGCTGCCGAGGGCGTGGACCAGGGTGTCGTATCCGAGGGTGGTGCCGTCGTCCAGTCGGACCTCGTGCGCGGCCGGGTCGAGTCCGACGGCGCGGGCCCGGCGGTGGGTGATCCGGCCGCCGCGGGTGAGTTCGCCGATGGTGGGCCAGTCGCGGCCGCGGCCGGCCGCGGTCTCGTGCTGACGGATGCGGTGCAGGATCCGCTCCTCGGGGGCGACCAGGGTGACGGCGTGGTGCCGTCCGGCGCCCTTGGCCGCGGTGAGCCCGGCGTATCCGGCGCCCAGTACGACGATCCGCCGGCCGGTGGTGGTGCTGCTCATCTCGTCCGCCTCCTCGCGAGGGCGCTCCGGTGGAGCGCTGTTCGGGAAGGGGACGACGCGGCCGGTCGGGGTGTGACGGTGACCCGCGTCACAGCGTGATCGGGTTGATCCCGGCGAGCTTCTCGGGGTTGACGACGGTGTACGCCTCGGTGATCCGCCCGTCGGCGACGGCGAAGGCCACCACCCCGGTGACGGTGCCGGTGGCCCGCTCGTACCAGACCAGTCCGGGCTCGTCGTTGACCAGTGCGAAGTCCAGCGCGTACTCGGGGGTGAACCACTTGCCGACCAGGCCGGCGACCAGCCGGGCCACCTTGTCGGCGCCGTGCACCGGGCGGGCGGCGGCGCGGACGATGCCGCCGCCGTCGGCGTGCCAGACCACGTCCGGGTCGAGGACGTCCATCAGGCCCAGGATGTCGCCCCGGGTGCTGGCGGCGGCGAAGGCCTCGACGGCCCGCCGGTGTTCGCCCGGGTCGGTGTCGCCGGCGTGCCGGCTGCCGGCCTTGATCCGGCGGCGGGCCCGGGAGGCGAGCTGGCGGGCGGCGTCGGGGGTGCGCCGGAGGGAGGCGGCGATCTCCTCGAAGCCGACCGCGAAGACGTCGTGCAGCACGAAGGCGGCCCGCTCGGCGGGGGTGAGCTGTTCCAGTACGGCGAGCAGGGCGAGCGAGACGGACTCGCCGCGTTCGGCCAGTTCGTCGGGGGAGTCGGGGCCGGCGGCGTAGGAGACGGCCGGCTCGGGCAGCCACTCGCCGTAGTAGGCCTCGCGGCGGGCCCGGGCGGAGCCCAGCTGGTCGTAGCAGAGCCGGGTGACGACGGTGGTGAGGAAGGCGCGGGGGTCGGCGACGGCGGTGCGGTCGGCGGACTGCCAGCGCAGCCAGGCGTCCTGGAGGACGTCCTCGGCGTCGGTGAACGAGCCGAGCAGCCGGTAGGCGACCGAGCCCAGGTAGCGGCGGTTCACCTCGAAGGCGTCCGGGGCCTTCGAGGCATCGGCGGCGGCAGGGGCGCCGGGGGGACCAGGGGTGCCGGGGGCGGCGGGCGCGTCCGGGCGGTCCGGGTCCTGGTCGTCGATCACGGGCCCAAGGTAGCGCGCGGTGTCGGCGAAAGCGAAGGGCCGGGGCGGGAAGTCCCCGCCCCGGCCCGCTCACCGGCAGGTCGTCAGTCCACCTCGACCGCGGCCTCGGCGAACTGCGCCTGGTAGAGCCGGGCGTAGGCGCCGTCGGCGGCGATCAGCTGCTCGTGCGAGCCCTGCTCGACGATGGAGCCGTTCTCCATCACCAGGATCACGTCGGCGTCCCGGATGGTGGAGAGCCGGTGGGCGATCACGAAGCTGGTGCGGCCGGTGCGCAGCCGGGCCATGGCCCGCTGGATCAGCACCTCGGTGCGGGTGTCGACGGAGCTGGTCGCCTCGTCCAGGACCAGGATGGACGGCTGGGCGAGGAACGCCCGGGCGATGGTGATCAGCTGCTTCTCGCCCGTGCTGACGTTGGTGCCCTCGTCGTCGAGGACGGTGTCGTAGCCGTCCGGCAGGGTGCGCACGAAGCGGTCGACGTGGGCGGCCCTGGCGGCCTCGACGACCTGTTCGCGGGTGGCGGACTCGGCGCCGTAGGCGATGTTGTCGGCGATGCTGCCGCCGAACAGCCAGGTGTCCTGGAGCACCATGCCGATGCCGGAGCGCAGTTCCTCGCGGGACATCGCGGCGATGTCCACGCCGTCGAGGGTGATCCGCCCGGAGCTGACCTCGTAGAACCGCATCAGCAGGTTGACCAGGGTGGTCTTGCCGGCGCCGGTGGGGCCGACGATGGCGACGGTCTGCCCGGGTTCGACCTTGAGCGAGAGGTCCTCGATGAGCGGCTTCCCGGGGTCGTAGCGGAAGGACACGTCCTGGAAGGCGACCCGGCCGTGCACCACGTCGGGCCGTTCGGGCATGGCGGGTTCGGGGCTCTGCTCGGGGGCGTCCAGCAGTTCGAAGACGCGTTCGGCGGAGGCGACGCCGGACTGCACCAGGTTGGCCATGCTGGCGACCTGGGTGAGCGGCTGGCTGAACTGCCGCGAGTACTGGATGAACGCCTGGACGTCGCCGATGGACAGCGAGCCGCTGGCCACCCGCAGGCCGCCGACGACGGCGACCAGCACGTACTGGAGGTTGCCGATCAGCATCATCGCGGGCTGGATGATGCCGGAGATGAACTGGGCCTTGTAACTGGCCTGGTAGAGCGCCTCGTTGTGCTCGCGGAAGGTCTCCGCGGACTCCTGCTGCCGCCCGAACACCTTGACCAGGGTGTGGCCGGTGTACATCTCCTCGATGTGGGCGTTGAGTTGGCCGGTGGACTTCCACTGCTGGACGAACTGCGGCTGGGCGCGCTTGCCGACCTTGGTGGCGACGATCACCGAGCAGGGCACCGAGACCAGGGCGATCACGGCGAGCAGCGGGGAGATCCAGAACATCATCGCGAGCACGCCGACCACGGTGAGCAGCGAGTTGACGACCTGTCCCAGGGTCTGCTGCATGGACTGGCCGATGTTGTCGATGTCGTTGGTGACCCGGCTGAGCACCTCGCCGCGCGGCTGCTTGTCGAAGTAGCTGAGCGGGAGCCGGGCGAGCTTGGCCTCGACGTCCTGGCGCAGTCGGTAGCTGGCGGCCTGGATGGCCCGGGTGGCCAGCCGGCCCTGGACGATGCCGAAGAGGGCGGAGGCGACGTAGACGCCGAGCACCCAGAGCAGGATGGTGCCGATGGCGCCGAAGTCCATGCCCTGGCCGGGGGTGAAGTCGACGGCGGAGAGCAGGTCGGCGACGCCGCCCTCGCCGCGGGCGCGCAGCCCCTCGACGACCTGGTCCTTGGAGGCGCCGGCCGGGAAGCGGGTGCCGACGACTCCGGCGAAGATCAGGTCGGTGGCGGTGCCGAGGATCTTGGGGCCGATGACGGCGCAGCCGATGCCGAGCACGCCGAGGAGCAGGACGCCGATCAGGGTGTTGCGTTCGGGGCGCAGCAGGCCGAGGACGCGTTTGCCGGAGCCCTTGAAGTCCATGGACTTCTCGGTGCCCTGGCCGCCCATGAAGCGGCCGGGGCCGGCCGGGCCGCGGCGGGCGGCGGCGGCCTGCGAGTCGCTGGGCAGTCCGGGGCTGCGCGCGCCGTCCTTCGCGGGGGAGTCCTTCGTGAGGGGGGCCTTCGTGAGGGGGGCCTTCGTGGGGGAGTCCTTGGTGAGGGCGTCCGCGGGGGCGGCGCCGCCCGGGGCCTGCCCCTTGTTCAGCTCGGGCTTTCCGGGGGTGGTCACGCCGCCTCCTGCTCGGTGAGCTGGGAGAGCACGATCTCCCGGTACGTCGGGTTGTCGGCCATCAGCTCGTGGTGGGTTCCGCTGCCGACGACGGCGCCCTCGTCGAGGACGATGATCCGGTCGGCGTCGCGGATGGTGGACACGCGCTGGGCGACGATCAGGACGGTGGCGTCGGAGGTCTCGCGGGCGAGGGCCTTGCGGAGCTTGGCGTCGGTGGCGTAGTCGAGTGCGGAGAAGGAGTCGTCGAAGAGGTAGACGGAGGGCCGGCGGACCAGGGTGCGGGCGATGGCCAGGCGTTGGCGCTGGCCGCCGGAGACGTTGCCGCCGCCCTGGGCGATGGGGGCGTCCAGGCCTTCGGGCAGCTTCTCGACGAACTCCTTGGCCTGGGCGATCTCCAGGGCGTGCCAGAGCTCCTCGTCGGTGGCGTCGGGCCGGCCGTAGCGGAGGTTGCTGGCGATGGTGCCGGAGAAGAGGTAGGGCTTCTGGGGGACGATGCCGACGCTCTCGGCGATCAGGGCGGGGGCGAGTTCGCGGACGTCCACGCCGTCGAGCAGGACCTGGCCGGAGGTGGCGTCGAAGAGCCGGGGGACGAGGCCGAGCAGGGTGGACTTGCCGCTGCCGGTGGAGCCGATGATCGCGGTGGTCTCGCCGGGGCGGGCGGTGAGGTCGATGCCGCGCAGCACCGAGGCCTCGGCGCCGGGGTAGCGGAAGTCGACGTCGCGCAGTTCCAGGTTGCCGCGGCGCAGTACCTCGTCGACGGGGGCGGCGGGCGGGACGACGCTGCTGTGGGTGCCGAGGACCTCCTGGATGCGCTCGGCGCAGACCTCGGCGCGCGGCACCATCATGAACATGAAGGTGGCCATCATGACGCTCATCAGGATCTGCATCAGGTAGGAGAGGAACGCGGTGAGCGCGCCGATCTCCATGTCGCCGCTGTCGATGCGGTGGGCGCCGAACCAGAGCACGGCGACGCTGGAGACGTTCACCACCAGCATGACGGCGGGGAACATGACGGACATCAGCCGGCCGACCTGGCGGGCGACGTGGGTGAGGTCCTCGTTGGCGCCGGCGAAGCGGGCCTGCTCCTGGTCGTCCTTGACGAAGGCGCGGATGACCCGGATACCGGTGATCTGCTCGCGCAGGACCCGGTTCACGGTGTCGATCCGTTCCTGCATGCTGCGGAACTTGGGGCGCAGCGCGCGGACCAGCAGGACCACGACGACGCCGAGCGCGGGGATGACGGCGAGCAGCAGGCCGGACAGCGGGACGTCCTGGTTGAGCGCCATGATGATGCCGCCGACGCACATGATCGGCGCGGCGACCATGAGCGTGAAGCTCATCAGGGCGAGCATCTGGACCTGCTGGACGTCGTTGGTGGTGCGGGTGATCAGCGAGGGGGCGCCGAACTGGCCGACCTCACGGGCGGAGAAGCTCTGCACGCGGTCGAAGACGGCGGCGCGGACGTCCCGGCCGAAGGCCATGGCGGTGCGCGCGCCGATGAAGACGGCGCCGATGGAGCACAGGGCCTGGAGGACGGTGACCGCGATCATCACTCCGCCGACGCGCAGGATGTAGCCGGTGTCGCCCTTGATCACGCCGTCGTCGATGATGTCGGCGTTGAGCGTCGGCAGGTAGAGCGCCGCCAGGGTGGACACCAGCTGGAGCAGCACCAGCAGGGTGATCGGTCGGGAGTACGGGCGCAGGTACGCCCTCAGCAGTCTGATCAGCACTAGCACACTCTTGTCGTCGCCGGACGGGTTCGCACCCCAATTCTGGGTGTTCTGTACCCTCGTACAGGTCATTCGGCGTGTGGGGAGCCGGAGGTTTGCCGGGCCTTTGCCGAACGGTCGGGTCCGGCACCGGCGGCTCGGCCGGGTGCCGTCGGGCGCTGCCCTCTTACGGAATGACCGGTTTCCCCCTAGGCTGCTGATTGCCCCTTTGTTACTGACCGGTACCGCTCAGGTGAACCGGGGGCCCGGCGACCGCCCCCACGGACGCCGCGACATTCCCTCAGACGGCCACCCGCCACCGGAGGTCCTCGTTGAGTTCCGCGCAGTCCCTGATCGACTCCGGCAGGCCCGACCTCGTCGCCGGGCGCCCCGCCTCCGTCGCCCACCTGTTCCTGGAGCGGGTCGCCCTGACCCCGAACGCCGAGGCCTACCGTTACCCGTCGCCCGTGGACGAGCAGGCCGCCGACGGCGCGCCCGGCGCCGAGCAGTGGCGCTCGCTCACCTGGGCGCAGACCGCGACCCGGGTCAAGGCGGCGGCCGCCGGCCTGATGGCCCTGGGCATCCGTCCCGAGGACCGGGTGGCCCTGGCCTCCTCGACCCGGCTCGAGTGGGTCGTCGCCGACCTCGGTGCCATGTGCGCGGGCGCCGCGATCACCACCGTCTACCCGAGCACCAACGCGGACGAGACCGCCTTCATCCTCTCCGACTCCGGCTCCCGGGCCCTGTTCGCCGAGAACGCGGCCCAGCTGGCCAAGGCCGTCGAGCAGATCGACCAGCTGCCCGAGCTGCGCACCGTGATCCTCTTCGACGCGCCCGCCGAGGCCCCCGAGAGCGCCGGCCTGGAGCTGCTCACCCTCGCCGAGCTGGAGGAGCGCGGCTCCCGGTACCTGGCGGAGCACCCGGACGCGGTGGAGAAGGCCGTCGACGGGCTCGGCAAGGAGCAGCTGGCCACCCTGATCTACACCTCCGGCACCACCGGCCGCCCCAAGGGCGTGCGCCTGGTGCACGACTGCTGGGCGTACGAGGGCCGGGCGCAGGAGGCCAGCGGGCTGCTGGGCCCCGACGACGTGCACTTCATGTGGCTGCCGCTGTCGCACGTGTTCGGCAAGACGCTGATCTCCGGGCAGATCGCCACCGGGCACGTGATGGCGTTGGACGGCCGGGTGGACCGGATCATCCACAACCTGCCGGCGATCCGGCCGACCGTCATGGCCTCGGCGCCGCGCATCTTCGAGAAGGTCTACAACGGCATCGCGGGCAGGGCCCGGGCCGAGGGCGGCGCCAAGTACAAGATCTTCATGTGGGCGGCCAAGGTCGCCCGCGAGTACGCCCGGGCCATCCAGGAGAGCCGGGTGGCCACCGGCGCCGAGACGGCCCCGCTGGGCCTGCGGGTGCAGCACGCGCTCGCCGACAAGCTGGTGTACGCGAAGATCCGGGCGGCCTTCGGCGGTCGGCTGCGCGGCGCGGTCTCCGGCAGCGCCGCGCTCGCCCCGGAGATCGGCTACTTCTTCATCGGTGCCGGGGTGCCCATCCTGGAGGGCTACGGCCTGAGCGAGACCAGCGCCGGCTCCTGCGTCAACCGCGCGGAGGACGTGCGGATCGGCACGGTGGGCCGTCCGCTGCCCGGCACCGAGGTGCGGATCGCCGAGGACGGCGAGATCCTGCTGCGCGGCCCGGGCGTCATGCGCGGCTACCACAACCTGCCCGAGAAGACCGCCGAGGTGCTGGAGCCGGACGGCTGGTTCCACACCGAGGACATCGGCGAGCTCAGCGCGGACGGCTTCCTGCGGATCACCGACCGCAAGAAGGACCTGTTCAAGACTTCCGGCGGCAAGTACGTGGCGCCCAGCGAGGTCGAGGGCAAGTTCAAGGCGGTCTGCCCGTTCGTCAGCAACATCCTGGTGATCGGCAACGGCCGCAACTTCTGCACCGCGCTGATCGGCCTGGACGAGGCGGTCCTCATGCCCTGGGCCGCCGAGCACGGCCTGGCCGGCCGGTCCTACGCCGAGCTGGCCGCCGAGCCGGCCGTGCACGAGCTGATCGGGGGCTTCGTCAAGCGGGTCAACGGCGACCTCCAGCGCTGGCAGACGATCAAGAAGTTCCACCTGCTGCCGCGCGACCTCGACATCGAGCACGGCGAGCTCACCCCGAGCCTGAAGATCAAGCGCCCGGTGGTCGAGCGGGAGTACGCGGACGCCGTGACCGCCATGTACGAGGGCGCCAACGAGGCCTGAGCCGACCCGTTCCCGTACGGCTCACCCGGACGGGTGGGCCGTACGGGACAATGGGCTCATGCCCTCCGCACTTCCCGACGGCGAACCGGTGCCGTCCGACGGTTCCCTGCCCGCGCACGCCCTGGACGGGCTGGGTTCGCGGCCGTTCGGCTTCTACCTGCACGTGCCGTACTGCGCCAGCCGCTGCGGCTACTGCGACTTCAACACCTACACCGCCACCGAGCTGCGCTCCTCCGGGGCGGTCGCCTCGCAGGAGACGTACGCGGACAACGTGGTCGCCGAGATCCGCCTCGCCCGCGAGGTGCTGGGGGACGCCGACCTCCCGGTGCGGACCGTCTTCCTCGGTGGCGGCACTCCGACCCTGCTGCCCGCCCGCGACCTGGTGAAGATGCTGGCCGCGATCCGCGAGGAGTTCGGGCTCGCCGAGGACGCCGAGGTCACCACCGAGGCCAACCCGGAGTCGGTCGACCCGGCGTACCTGGCCGAACTGCGCGAGGGCGGCTACAACCGGCTCTCCTTCGGCATGCAGAGCGCCCGCCCGCACGTCCTGAAGCTGCTGGACCGCCACCACACCCCGGGCCGCCCCGAGGCCTGCGTGGCCGAGGCCCGCGCGGCCGGCTTCGAGCACGTCAACCTCGACCTCATCTACGGCACCCCGGGCGAGTCCGACGACGACTGGCGGGCCTCCCTGGACGCCGCCATCGGCGCCGGGCCCGACCACGTCTCCGCGTACTCGCTGATCGTCGAGGAGGGCACCCGGCTCGCCGCCCGGGTCAAGCGCGGCGAACTGCCGATGATCGACGACGACGTGCACGCCGACCGCTACCTGATCGCCGAGGAGGCCCTCGCCGCCGCCGGCTACTCCTGGTACGAGGTCTCCAACTGGGCCACCACCCCCGAGGGCCGCTGCCGCCACAACGAGCTCTACTGGACCGGCGCCGACTGGTGGGGCGCGGGCCCCGGCGCCCACAGCCACGTCGGCGGCGTCCGCTGGTGGAACGCCAAGCACCCCGCCGCCTACGCCCGGGCCCTCGCCGAACACCGCACCCCGGCCCTGGCCCGCGAGGTGCTGGAGGACGAGGACCGCCGCGTCGAGCGCGTCCTCCTGGAGCTGCGCCTGGTCGACGGCATCCCGCTCGACCTGCTGACGGACACCGGCCGCGAGGCGGCGGACCGGCACCTCGCCGACGGCCTCCTCGCCGCCGGGTCCTACGCGCGGGGCCGCGCCGCGCTCACCCTCCGGGGTCGGCTGCTCGCGGACGCCGTCGTGCGCGACCTGGTGGACTGAGCGCCGGCACCCCGCCGGACCTGCCGGGCAGCACGCTCGGGACCTCGGAGTTCCGGGCCTACTCCTGGCCCGGCAGGGCCGTGAAGTCGATCAACTCCTCCACCCGGCCCAGCAGCTCGGGCTCCAGGTCCTTGTAGCTGTCGACCTTCGACAGGATGTGCTTCCAGGCCGCCGGGGTGTCCACCGGCCAGCCCAGGCGCCGGCAGGTGCCCTCCTTCCAGTCCTCGCCCCTCGGGACGGCGGGCCAGTCGGGGATGCCCACGGACGCGGGCTTCACGGCCTGCCAGATGTCGATGTAGGGGTGGCCGACCACCAGCACCGAGTCGCCGGTGACCTGGGCGGCGATGCGGTGCTCCTTCGTCCCCGGGAGCAGGTGGTCGACCAGGACGCCGAGGCGGCGCCCGGGGCCGGGGGCGAAGTCGGCGACGATCGCGGGCAGGTCGTCGATGCCGCGCAGGTACTCGACGACGACGCCCTCGATCCGCAGGTCGTCGCCCCAGACCCGCTCGACCAGCTCCGCGTCGTGCCGGCCCTCGACGTAGATGCGGGACTCCCGGGCGACCCGGGCGCGGGCGTTCGGGACGGCGACGGAGCCGGAGGCGGTGCGGCCGGGCGTGCGGGGGGCGGACGGCGCCGCGGGCCGGACCAGGGTGACCACCCGGCCCTCCAACAGGAAGCCGCGCGGCACCAGCGGGAACACCCGGTGCTTGCCGAACCGGTCCTCCAGGGTGACGGTGAACCCCTCGGCGGTCTTCTCGCAGCGCACCACCGCCCCGCAGTAGCCGGTCGCCGCCTCCTCGACCACCAGGTCCCGCTCGGCGGGCACCTCCGGGGCGGGGGCCTGGTTCTTCCACGGCGGGGTCAGGTCGGGTCCGTACTGGCGGCTGCGCATACGGGTGATCATAGGGACGGCGGACGGGCCGTCAGAGGCCCGGCGCGCCCCAGACCGGGAACCAGCGGCTCAGGTCCTTCTCCAGCCGCAGGTCGTTCCCCAGCATCGCGTTGACCTGGAGCTCCAGCGGGCTGTTGCGCTTCTCGCTGCCGCCGGGCATCGGGGCGAACGGGTAGAACGTACCTCGCTTGTAGAGGTAGACCAGCGCCAGGGACTGCCCCTGCGGGTTGCGGAAGGCCACCAGCGAGCAGAGCAGCTGCGGCCCGAAGCCGTTCGCCTCCAGCTCGCTGTTGACCGCGTGCAGGTCGTTGACCAGCTCCGGCAGTTCCCCGGGCCGGTGCCGGGCGAGCAGCCAGGAGTAGCCGTAGTCGTCCTTGGAGGCCTCCACCGGGACGCCGCCGCGCTCGGTGTCGGCGTCCAGCAGCGCCCGGACCTGCTGCTCGACCTGCACGAAGGCCGCGCCCTCGACGGCCGCGAAGCAGACCGAGCCGAGCCCGGTGGGGGTGAAGCCGGCCCCGGCCTCCAGGGTCAGCGCGGCGGACGGCACGCCGAACAGCTGGTCGAGGTCGGGCTTGACGGGCTTGGTGCGGCCGAAGAGGGCGTCCAGGATTCCCACGGCGGTCCTTTCGCGTCAGGGGCTCAGCGGCCGAGCTGCTCGGAGATCCTCGCCAGCTGCGCCAGCCGCTTCTCCAGGCTCGGATGGGTGGAGAACAGCTGGGTGGCGGCCTCCCGGGCGCTCAGCGCGGGGGCGAAGTAGAAGGCGTTGTACGGCTGCGCCTGGCGCAGGTCCTTGCTGGGGATGGCCGCGATCTGCCCGGTCACCTTGGTGAGCGCCGAGGCCAGGGCGCTGGGCCGGCCGGTGAGCTGGGCGGCGGCCCGGTCGGCGGCCAGCTCGCGGTAGCGGGAGAGCAGCCGGGTGAGCAGGAAGCTGATCGCGTAGACGACCATCGACACCAGCGGGATGATCAGCGCCACGATGGCGGCGTTCTGGTCGTTGTTGTTGCGCCCGCCGCCCATGAACCCGCCGTACACGGCGATCCGGGTCATCGCCCCGGCGAGGACGCCGAGGAAGCCGGCGATCGTCATCACCGCGACGTCCCGGTGGGCGACGTGCGACAGCTCGTGCGCGAGGACGCCCTCCAGCTCCTCCGGCTCCAGCCGGCGCAGCAGCCCGGTGGTCACGCAGATCACCGCGTTCTGCGGGTTGCGGCCGGTGGCGAAGGCGTTCGGCATGTCGTTGTCGGCGACCGCCACCCGGGGCTTGGGCATGTCGGCCAGCGCGCAGAGCCGGTCGACGGTGCCGTGCAGCTGGGGGAACTGTTCCGGGGACACCTGGTGGGCGCCCATCGCCCGCTCGGTGATCTTGTCGCTGAACCAGAACTGGGCCACGAACAGCCCGCCGGAGATCAGCACGATCAGTGGCCAGGCGCCGCGCAGGAGCGCGATCAGCAGGCCGGTGAAACCGACGTACAGCAACCCGATCACGAACATCGTCGCGACCATGCGGCCGGTCAGGCCGCGATCGGGCGCGAAACGGGTGTGCTGGCCCGAGCTCGACATCGCTTGCTCCTCCGTTCGCCGTCGCTTTCGATGCTGCCACCCGGACGGCCTCCCGGCACCACCCCGGTGCCGGGAGGATCGAACCGGCGGTGCCCGACGGGCCGTGTCCCGAACTGCGGGGAGGATCACCCCGCTCGGGCCGTTCCTGCCGTAGGACCCGGGCCTTACACTGGCAGGTACGGTTCTGGCACTCGTACGTTCAGAGTGCCAAGGCCGAGGGTCTCCCGGAAGGCCCGCGGCAGCAAGGGACACAGTCGGACGACGTGCGAAGACGGAGGTGCGCGCCCCATGGCCGGTGAGGTCCGCCAGCTGGACGAACGCAAGCTCGCCGTCCTGCGCGCGATCGTGCAGGACTACGTGGGCACCGAGGAGCCGGTCGGCTCCAAGGCCCTGGTGGAACGGCACAACCTCGGGGTCTCCCCGGCGACCGTCCGCAACGACATGGCGGCGCTGGAGGAGGAGGGCTACATCCATCAGCCCCACACCAGCGCCGGCCGCATCCCGACCGACAAGGGGTACCGCCTCTTCGTCGACAAGCTCGCCGAGATCAAGCCGATGAGCGCCCCCGAGCGCCGGGCCATCCGGCACTTCCTGGACGGCGCGGTCGACCTGGACGACGTGGTCGCCCGCACCGTGCGGCTGCTCGCCCAGCTGACCCGGCAGGTCGCGGTGGTGCAGTACCCCTCGCTGTCGCGCTCCACCGTGCGGCACATCGAGCTGGTGGCACTGGCCCCGGCCAAGGTGATGCTGGTGCTGATCACCAACACCGGCCGGGTCGAGCAGCGGATGGTCGACTGCCCGGGCACGGTCGGCGAGACGGTGCTGGCGGACCTGCGGGCCCGGATCAACGCGAGAGCCGCCGGCCGGCGCCTCCCGGAGGTCCCGGGGCTGCTGGAGGAGCTGCCGGCGCTGTTCGAGCAGGCCGACCGGCCGACCGTCAGCACGGTCCTGGCGACCCTGTTCGAGACGCTCGCCGAGCAGAACGAGGAACGGATCATGCTGGCCGGCACGGCCAACCTGACCCGTTTCGGGCACGACTTCCCGCTCACCATCCAGCCGGTGCTGGAGGCCCTGGAGGAGCAGGTCGTCCTGCTCCGCCTCCTGGGTGAGACCGCGGACGCGGCGATGACGGTCCGGATCGGGCGGGAGAACGCCTACGAAGGGCTGAATTCCACCTCGATCGTCTCGGTCGGCTACGGTTCGGGCGACGAGAGCGTGGCGAAACTGGGTGTGATCGGTCCGACCCGGATGGACTACCCGGGCACAATGGGGGCGGTGCGAGCGGTGGCGCGGTACGTGGGCCAGATCCTGGCCGAGTCCTAGCAAAGGTCGCCGTCGGAAAATCCGACGGTGGCGTCCAGTCGCAGCACTACTACAGGCGGAACAAGCGGAGCATTTGGTGGCCACGGACTACTACGCGGTACTCGGCGTCCGACGGGATGCGGGGCAGGACGAGATCAAGAAGGCGTTCCGGCGCCTGGCACGCGAACTGCACCCGGACGTCAACCCGGACCCGAAGACGCAGGAGCGGTTCAAGGAGATCAACGCCGCCTACGAGGTGCTCTCCGACCCGCAGAAGCGTCAGGTCTACGACCTCGGCGGGGACCCGCTGTCCCCGGGCGGCGGCGCGGGCGGCTTCGGCGCCGGCGCGGCGGGCTTCGGCTTCTCCGACATCATGGACGCCTTCTTCGGCGCCGCGGCCGGCCAGCGCGGCCCGCGCTCGCGCACCCGCCGCGGCCAGGACGCCATGATCCGGCTGGAGATCACCCTGGAGGAGGCCGCCTTCGGCACCACCAAGGAACTCCAGGTCGACACCGCCGTCACCTGCACCACCTGCAGCGGCGAGGGCGCGGCCCCCGGCACCTCGGCGCAGACCTGTGACATGTGCCGCGGCAAGGGCGAGGTCTCCCAGGTCACCCGGTCCTTCCTGGGCCAGGTCATGACCTCCCGCCCGTGCCCGCAGTGCCAGGGCTTCGGCACCGTCGTGCCGACCCCGTGCCCGGAGTGCGCCGGCGACGGCCGGGTGCGCGCCCGCCGCACCCTGACGGTCAAGATCCCGGCCGGTGTCGACAACGGCACCAGGATCCAGCTGGCCGGCGAGGGCGAGGTCGGCCCCGGCGGCGGCCCGGCCGGCGACCTGTACGTCGAGATCGCCGAGACCACCCACAACATCTTCCAGCGGCGAGGGGACGACCTGCACTGCACCGTCACCATCCCGATGACGGCGGCCTCGCTCGGCACCCAGGTGCCGCTGCAGACCCTGGACGGCCTGGAGGAGGTCGACATCCGGCCCGGCACCCAGTCCGGCCAGTCGATCCCGCTGCACGGCCGGGGCATCACCCACCTGCGCGGCGGCGGCCGGGGTGACCTGATAGTGCACGTCGAGGTGAAGACGCCCAGCAAGCTCGACGCCGAGCAGGAGGAGCTGCTGCGCCGCCTCGCGGTGCTGCGCGGCGAGGAGCGGCCGTCCGGCCAGTTCGCGCCGGGCCAGCAGGGCCTGTTCTCCCGGCTGAAGGACGCCTTCAACGGCCGGTAGTCGTCCGCGGAGGGGTGCCGGGGGAAGGTCCCCGGCACCCCTTCGGTGTTCCCGTCCCACTCCCGGAGGTTCCCCCGTCATGACCGCGCCCGTCTTCTTCGTCGAGACCGAGCGGATCGCCACCGCCGCGCCCGGGGCCGTGGTGCGCCTGGACGGCCCGGAGGGGCGGCACGCGGCCGCGGTCAAGCGGCTGGCGCCGGGCGAGGCGGTGACCCTGGCCGACGGGCTCGGGCTCGGGGTGGACGGCACGGTCGCCGAGGTGCTCGGCAAGGACGGGATCGACGTGACGGTCGCCGCCGTGCGCCGGGAGCCGGAGCCCGTGCCGCGGATCGTGGTCGTCCAGGCGCTGCCCAAGGGCGACCGCGGCGAGCTGGCCGTGGAGACGATGACCGAGGTCGGCGTGGACGTGGTGATCCCGTGGTCCGCCTCGCGCTGCATCACCCAGTGGAAGGGCGACCGCGGCGCCAAGGCGCTCGCCAAGTGGCGGGCCACCGCCCGGGAGGCGGGCAAGCAGTCCCGCCGGCTGCGCTTCCCCGTGGTCCGGGACGTGATGACCACCCGGCAGCTGACGCCGGTGCTGAGGGATGCCGGGTTCGCCGCCGTGCTGCACGAGGAGGGCGCCGAGCCGCTGGCGCACGCCGGGCTGCCGCAGGGCGGGGACATCGTGCTGGTGGTCGGCCCGGAGGGCGGGGTCTCCCCGGAGGAGCTGGCCGCCTTCGCCGAGGCGGGCGCGAAGCCGTACCGGCTGGGCCCCTCGGTGCTGCGCACCTCCACCGCCGGGGTGGCCGCCGGAGCGCTGCTGCTCGGGCGCACCGGCCGCTGGTCGTGACGGCCTCCCGGACGGCTCGCGCAGCGGCGTCCCGGGCGGGCTCCCGGGCGCTTCCCGGGAGCCCGTAACAGCCCCGCGCGGGCGGCGCCGGGAGTCCGGGAAAACCGGCGCGGATCGTACGCGCACCTGCTTAGGCTGGCCGGGTGACGGACTCCCTGAGCACCTCCTCGAACAGCTCGGCGGGCGCCTACCCGCGCCATCCCCACCTGCACGGCGACCTGGTCGCCTTCGTCGCCGAGGACGACCTCTGGATCGCCCCGCTGGACGGCGGCCGGGCCTGGCGGCTGACGGCGGACCACCTGCCGGTCCACCACCCGAGGTTCTCCCCGGACGGGCGGCACCTCGCCTTCACCTCCACCCGGGACGGCGCCCCCGAGGTGCACGTGGTCCCGGTGGACGGCGGCCCCTCGCGCCGGCTCACCCACTGGGGCAGCCACCGGACCAGGGTGCTCGGCTGGAGCGCCGACGGCCGCCCGATCGCCGCCACCGCCGCCGGCGAGGCCAGTTCCCGCCGCACCTGGGCGCACGCCGTGCCGCTGGACGGCGGCGAGCCGCAGCGGCTGCCGTACGGGCCGGTCGCCGGTCTCGCCTTCGAGCCGGGCGGCGACAGGGTGCTGCTGAGCAGCGTCAACGGCCGCGATCCGGCCTGGTGGAAGCGGTACCGGGGCGGGCGGGCCGGCAAGCTGTGGCTGGGCCGGGACGAGTTCGTGCGCGTCCACGCGGAGCTGGACGGGCAGCTGGACTCGCCGCTCTGGGTGGCCGGGGAGGGCGGGGGCCGGATCGCCTTCCTGTCCGACCACGAGGGCGTCGGCGAGCTGTGGTCCAGCAGCCCGGACGGCACCGACCTGCGCCGCCACACCGGCGACCCGGACGGCTTCTACGCCCGGGGCGCCACCACCGACGGCACCCGGGTGGTCTTCCACCGGGCCGGCGACCTCTGGCTGCTGGACGACCTGGACGGCGCCGAGCCGCGCCGGCTGGACGTCCGCCTCGCCGGTCCGCGGGCCGGGCGCCGCCCCCGCCCGGTGCCCGCCGCGCACTGGCTGGACTCCGTCGCCCCCGACCGCACCGGCCGGGGCAGCGCCGTGGTGGTGCGCGGCAGCGTGCACTGGCTGACCCACCGGGAGGGCCCGGCCCGGGTGCTGGACGAGACCCCGGGGGTGCGCGGGCGGCTGGTGCGGGTGGTGCCGGGCGAGGACGGCGCCCAGGGGGTCCTGTGGGTGTCCGACGCCGAGGGCGAGGACGCCCTGGAGTTCGCCCCCGACCTGCACGGCGCCGAGCGCCGCCGGCTGGCCGCGGGGCAGCTCGGGCGGGTCAACTCGCTGGTGGTCTCCCCGGACGGCAAGCAGGCCGCGCTCGGCGTGCACGACGGCCGGGTGCTGCTGGTCTCGCTGGCCGACGGCGCCGTGCACGAGCTGGACCGCTGCGCCGACGGCGAGGCCGGCGCGCCGGCCTTCAGCCCGGACTCGGCCTGGCTGGCCTGGTCCCGCCCGGTGCCCGGGATGGGCCCCTACTCGCTGCGCCAGATCGTGCTGGCCGACCTGGCCACCCGGACCATCGGCGAGGTCACCCAGCCGCGCTTCGTGGACACCTCGCCCGCCTTCACCGCGGACGGGCGCTACCTGGCCTTCCTGTCGGTGCGCAACTTCGACCCGGTCTACGACGCGCACGTCTTCGACCTGTCCTTCCCGAACGGCTGCCGCCCCTACCTGGTCACCCTGGCCGCCGACACGCCCTCCCCGTTCGGGCCGCAGCGGGCCGGGCGCCCGCTCGGCGGCGAGGAGGACGAACCGAAGGCCCGGAAGGCGGACGGCGAGGAGGCGGCGGCCGACGCCGCGCCGGCGACCAGGGTGGACCTGGACGGCATCGCCGACCGGATCGTCCCCTTCCCGGTCGAGGGCGGCCGCTTCGAGGAGCTGGCCGCCGCCAAGGACGGCGTGCTGTGGACCAGGGCCCCGCTGATGGGCGAACTCGGCGACGAGGCCGCCTCCTTGGACGACGACCGGCCCCGACCGGTGCTGGAGCGCTTCGACCTGCGCAAGCGCCGGGTCGAGCAGCTGGTGCACGGCCTGGACGACTTCGCGGTCAGCGCGGACGGCACCCGGGTGGCCGTGCTGGACGAGGGCGAGCTGCGGGTCGTCCCGGCCGACCACAAGGGCGGCGACGACGAGGAGACCACCGTCGACCTCGCCCGGCTGCGGGTGACCGTCGACCCGGCCGCCGAGTGGCGGCAGATGTACGCCGAGACCGGCCGGCTGATGCGGGACAACTTCTGGCGCCCCGACCTCTCCGGCGTCGACTGGGACGGGGTGCTGGAGCGCTACCGGCCGCTGGTCGAGCGGGTCGGCTCGCACGACGAACTCGTCGACCTGCTCTGGGAGGTGCACGGCGAACTCGGCACCTCGCACGCCTACGTGCTGCCCTACGGCCGGTACACCGAGCCCGCCCGGCGCCAGGGCCTGCTCGGCGCCGACCTGGTCCGGGACGGCGACCGGTGGCGGATCGCCCGGATCCTGCCCGGGGAGTCCTCCGACCCCAGGGCCCGCTCGCCGCTGGCCGCACCCGGCGCGGCGGTCCGCCCGGGCGACGCGGTGCTGGCCGTCAACGGCCGCCCGGTGGACCCGGTCACCGGCCCGGCCCCGCTGCTGGCCGGCACGGCGGGCCAGCCGGTCGAGCTGACGGTGGTCGGGAAGGACGGCACCGATCCGCGCCACCCGGTGGTCGTCCCGCTCGCCGACGAGGAGGCGCTGCGCTACCACGACTGGGTGGCCGGGCGGCGCGCCGCGGTGCGCGAGCTGTCCGGCGGGCGGCTGGGCTACCTGCACCTGCCCGACATGCAGACGGTCGGCTGGGCCCAGCTGCACCGCGACCTGAGCAGCGAGATGGCCAGGGAGGGCCTGGTCGTCGACGTCCGGGGGAACCGGGGAGGCCACACCTCGCAGCTGGTGATCGAGAAGCTGGCCCGCCGGATCATCGGCTGGGACGTCATCCGGGACACCGACCACCCGGTGCCCTACCCGGCGGACGCCCCGCGCGGTCCGGTGGTCGCGCTCGCCGACGAGTTCACCGGCTCGGACGGCGACGTGGTCAACGCCGCCGTCCAGGCGCTCGGGATCGGCCCGGTGGTCGGCACCCGCACCTGGGGCGGGGTGATCGGCATCGACAGCCGCTACCGGCTGGTCGACGGCACCCTGGTCACCCAGCCCAAGTACGCGTTCTGGATCGAGAACTACGGCTGGGGCCTGGAGAACCACGGCGTCGACCCGGACGTCGAGGTGCCGTTCGCCCCGCACCACTGGGCGGCCGGCGAGGACCCCCAGCTGTCCGAGGGCGTCCGCCTCGCCCTGGCGCGGCTCGCCGCGACCCCGGCCCGTACGGCGCCGCCGCTGCCCTGGCGGTAGCGGGGCGCGGCCCTTGGGAGCGGGAGGTCGCACGGGCCGACTTCCCGCTCCGGTGCGCGGGGGCGTGGGTAGGATGCGGGGCTGCTTCTTGATCCACAGCTCACGGGGGAACCACATGGCGCAGGGCTACCCGCCGCCGCAGTACGGCCAGAATCCCTACACACCGCAGCCGCAGCCCCATCCGCCGGCGCAGCCGTACCCGCCGCAGGGGTACCAACAGCAGCCGTACCAGCAACAGCCGTACCAGCAACAGCCGTACCAGCAGCAGGGGTACGCACCGCAGGGGTACCAGCAGCAGTCCCACCAGCAGCAGGGCTACGCACCGCCGCAGCCCTACCCGCCGCAGGGGCAGGCCCCGCAGGCGTACGCCCAGCCGTACCCGGACCCCCACCCGTGGCCCGGGCAGCCGCGCCCGGCGCTGCCGCCGTGCCCCAAGGAGGCGGGCGGCGGCCGGCGCTTCCTGGCGATCGTGCTGGACTGGCTGTTCGCGATCGGCCTCGGCTTCGTCGCCGCCAACGCCGCGAGCCGCCCGAAGACCCGGTACGTGGCCGGCCACGCCGTGCAGAGCGGCGGGCCGGTGGTGCCCTACTTCGTGGCGCTGCTGGTCGTCGGCCTCGCCGCGTCCTTCCTCAACCAGGTGGTGCTCGCCCGGCTGACCGGCTTCAGCGTCGGCAAGGGGATCACGGCGATGCGGGTGGTGCGCCGCAAGGGCGTGATGCGGCCCAACACCTGGCGGCTCACCAGGCGCTGGCTGATCGGCTTCGTCATCCTCGCGGTCGCCTTCCTCACCGAGGACTTCGACACGGACGACGGCGACGTCGTCGGCATGCGCGCGGTGCGCTGGAAGCACCTCCAGGAGTACCAGCAGGCCGTCGCCGCGCTCGGCTAGGCTGCGCCCGTACGGCCCCATCACCCGACGTACCGATCCCGAGGAGGGAACCATGGCCGGCGAGCCGCAGCCCGACTGCCTGTTCTGCAAGATCGTGGCGGGCGAGATCCCGGCGACCGTGGTGCGCAAGACCGAGCGCATCCTCGCCTTCCGTGACATCGCTCCCAAGGCGCCCGTGCACGTCCTGGTGATCCCGCACGTGCACTACCCGAACGCGGCCGCGCTGGCCGCCGCCGAGCCGGAGACCGCCGGCGAACTGCTCGCCGAGGCGGGCGCGGTGGCCAGGGACGAGGGCATCGAGGACTACCGGCTGATCTTCAACACCGGCGCGGGCGCCGGGCAGAGCGTCTTCCACGCCCACGTCCACGTGCTCGGCGGCGTGTCGATGACCGAGAGCATGGTCTGACCGCACGTGTCCCAGCGCGAACTCGTCGTCCTCGGCACCGCCAGCCAGGTGCCCACCCGGCACCGCAACCACAACGGCTACCTGCTGCGCTGGGACGGCGAGGGCCTGCTGTTCGACCCCGGCGAGGGCACCCAGCGCCAGATGCTGCACGCCGGGGTCACCGCCACCCAGATCACCCGGATCGCGGTCACCCACTTCCACGGGGACCACTGCCTGGGCCTGGCCGGCGTGATCCAGCGGATCAACCTCGACCGGGTCCCGCACCCGGTGGACGTCTACTTCCCGGCCTCCGGCGAGGTCTACTTCGAGCGGCTGCGGCACTCCACCGCGTACCACGAGACGGCCGTGCTGCGGCCCCGGCCGATCGACGAGCCCGGGCCGCTGCCCGCGCCCGGCGCCCGCTTCGCGCTGGACGCCGTCCGGCTGGACCACCCGGTGGAGTCCTTCGGCTACCGGCTGTCCGAGCCGGACGGCCGCCGGCTGGTGCCGGAGCGGCTCGCCGCGCTCGGCCTGCGCGGCCCGGCGGTCGGCCGGCTCCAGCACGAGGGCGCGATCGAGGTGGACGGCCGGACCGTCACGCTCGGCGAGGTCAGCGAGCCGCGGCCGGGCCAGAAGTTCGCCTTCGTGATGGACACCCGCCTGTGCGAGGGCGTGCACACCCTCGCCGAGGGCGCCGACCTGCTGGTCGTCGAGGCGACCTTCACCGACGCCGACGCGCGCCTCGCCGAGGAGCACGGCCACCTCACCGCGGGGCAGGCCGCCAAGGTCGCCGCCGAGGCCGGGGTGCGCACCCTGGTGCTGACCCACTTCTCCCAGCGCTACCCGGACCTCGGCCAGCACCTGGCCGACGCCCGCAAGCACTTCGACGGGGAACTGGTGCTGGCCGCCGACCTCGACCGGGTGCCCGTCCCGGCCCGCCGCCCCTCGTGAACGGCCCGCGAGGTGCCCGAGCCGCGTCCTTCGGCGGAAAATGCGCTCGCATCGGCCCGCGATCTGCCGCAGCATCGTCGGGTGCGGCCCCGCCGCCCGCCACGACGATCACGCTCGCGGCGTACCCTGGTGCCCCGGAGACACCGAGCGGCACCCGAGACCACGGATGGGATGAGGCAGGCCCAGCGCCGACCCATGAGTGACACATCGCAGACCCGTACCAACGGACAGTCGCGCCCCGAACCGGCCGACGACGGCCGTGTCAGCGCCCGGATCGTCATCCCCGAGAAGCACCCGATGGTCACCCTGCTCGGCACCGCGGACTCGCTGCTGCGCGTGATCGAGCAGGGCTTCCCCGCCGCCGACATCCACGTCCGCGGCAACGAGGTGACCGCCACCGGAGCCCGGGCCGAGGTCGCCCTCGTGCAGCGGCTCTTCAACGAGATGATGCTGGTGCTGCGCACCGGCCAGCCCCTGACGGAGGACTCCGTGGAGCGCTCCATCGCCATGCTCCGCAGCCAGGAGCAGGACCCGGACAGCCCGGCGCCGTCCCAGGTGTTCACCGCGAACATCCTGTCCAACCGGGGCCGCACGATCCGCCCGAAGACCCTCAACCAGCAGCGCTACGTCGAGGCGATCGACCGGCACACGATCGTCTTCGGCCTCGGCCCGGCGGGCACCGGAAAGACCTACCTGGCGATGGCCAAGGCCGTCCAGGCCCTCCAGGCCAAGGAGGTCAACCGGATCATCCTGACCCGCCCGGCGGTCGAGGCGGGGGAGCGGCTGGGCTTCCTGCCCGGCACCCTCTACGAGAAGATCGACCCGTACCTGCGCCCGCTGTACGACGCGCTGCACGACATGATGGATCCGGACTCCATCCCGCGCCTGATGGCGGCCGGCACCATCGAGGTCGCCCCGCTCGCGTACATGCGCGGCCGCACCCTCAACGACGCCTTCATCATCCTCGACGAGGCCCAGAACACCTCGCCCGAGCAGATGAAGATGTTCCTCACCCGCCTCGGGTTCAACTCCCGGGTGGTGGTCACCGGCGACACCAGCCAGATCGACCTCCCGGGCGGCACCCGCAGCGGACTCAAGGTCGTCCAGGAGATCCTGGCCGACGTGCCCGACATCCACTTCTCCGTCCTCACCAGCACCGACGTGGTCCGCCACAAGCTGGTCGGCCGGATCGTGGACGCCTACGAGCGCTGGGACGCCCGGCAGGAGGCCGAGGACGGTTCCCCGGCTCCCCGCAAGCCCGCCCAGCGGCGCCCCGGCAAGACCGTCGCGCCCCGCGCTCCCCGACAGTCCCATCGCACCGAAAGCTGAGCACACAGCCCGTCATGTCGATCGACATCGCCAATGAGTCCGGTTGGGACGCCGACGAGGAAGCCATCCTCGACGTCGCCCGCTTCGCACTGGACAAGATGCGGATCCACCCGCAGTCCGAACTGTCCGTGATCCTGGTGGACGGTGCGGCGATGGAGGAGCTGCACATCCAGTGGATGGACCTGCCCGGGCCCACCGACGTGATGTCCTTCCCGATGGACGAGCTGCGTCCCGGCAAGGAGGGCGAGGAGCTGCCGCAGGGCCTGCTCGGCGACATCGTGCTCTGCCCCGAGGTCGCCGAGCAGCAGGGCCAGGCGGCCCCCTCCAAGCACTCGATGGACGAGGAGCTGCAGCTGCTCACCGTGCACGGAGTGCTGCACGTCCTCGGCTACGACCACGAGGAGCCGGAGGAGGAGGAGGAGATGTTCGCCCTCCAGAAGCGCATCCTGGACGACTGGCGGGCGGGCCGCGGCCTCGGCGGCATCTCCCCGGCACCCACCACCCACTGAGCGCGGAGCCCGAACCCCTGTGAGTGGTGAGAGTACGAGCTTCATCCTCGGTGCCGTGCTGCTCGTCGTGCTCGGCTGGCTGGCCGCGTGCGCCGAGGCGGGCATCTCCCGGGTCTCCCGGTTCCGGGCGGAGGAGGCGGTGCGCAGCGGCCGGCGCGGTTCCGCGCGGTTGCTGACCGTCGCCTCCGACCCGATCCGCTACCTCAACCTGGCCACCCTGATCCGGGTGGCCAGCGAGATGGCGGCGGCCGTCCTGGTCACCGTGGTGTGCGTGCGCAACGTCAGTCCGACCTGGCAGGCCGTACTGCTGGCGTTCGGGGTGATGGTGCTGGTGTCCTTCGTCGCGATGGGCGTCTCGCCGCGCACGATCGGGCGCCAGCACCCGCTGACCACCGCGACCGCGGCCTCCTTCGTGCTGCTGCCGCTGGCCGCGGTGCTGGGGCCGATCCCGCGGCTGCTGATCCTGCTCGGCAACGCGCTGACCCCGGGCAAGGGCTACCGGGAGGGCCCGTTCGCCTCGGAGGCGGAGCTGCGGGCCCTGGTGGACCTCGCCGAGAAGGACGACGTGATCGAGGACGAGGAGCGCCGGATGGTGCACTCGGTCTTCGAGCTGGGCGACACCATCGTGCGCGAGGTGATGGTGCCGCGCACCGACCTGGTGATGATCGAGCGGCACAAGACCGTCCGGCAGGCGCTCACCCTGGCGCTGCGCTCGGGCTTCTCGCGCATCCCGGTGGTCGGTGACAGCGAGGACGACGTGGTCGGCATCGTCTACCTCAAGGACCTGGTGCGGCGCACCCACATCAACCGGGAGGCGGAGTCCGAGGAGGTCGGCGCGGTGATGCGCCCGGCCGTCTTCGTCCCGGACTCCAAGCCGGCCGGCGACCTGCTGCGCGAGATGCAGCAGCGCCGTTCGCACGTGGCGATCGTGATCGACGAGTACGGCGGCACGGCCGGCCTGGTCACCATCGAGGACATCCTGGAGGAGATCGTCGGCGAGATCACCGACGAGTACGACCGGGAGATCGCCCCGGTGGAGGACCTCGGCGACGGCTCGTACCGGATCACCGCCCGGCTGCTGGTGGAGGACCTGGGCGAGCTGTTCGGCATCGAGCTGGAGGACGAGGACGTCGAGACCGTCGGCGGCCTGCTGGCCAAGCACCTGGGCCGGGTGCCGATCCCCGGTTCCTCCTGCGAGATCCCGCTGCCCGAGCCGGTCGACGGCGGTCTGAGCGGCATCCTGCTGACCGCCGAGTCCTCGGCCGGCCGCCGCAACCGGATCGGCTCCATGGTCGCCGCCCCCGTCCGCCGCACCGAGGACGCCGGGGCCCGGGCGGGCGAGTAGCGGGTGGGCGGTCGCCGCGCGACCATGGAGGGCATGACGCACAAACTTCGCGCGGAGTACGGCCCGCAGGGGGCGGCCGGCGGAGTCAAGTCCTGGCACGTGGTGCGGGACGAGGACCTGTCGGTGGCGCTCTGCGGCCGGACGATGCCTGACGACGCCGAGACGCGGCCCGAGGAGGAATGGGGCACCGGGCTGCGCTGCTGCCAGCAGTGCGGCTCGCTCTACATGCACGAGGTGCCGCACATGCAGGGGAGCCATCCCTACAGCTAGCCGAACGGCTTGGACCATGGCCGGGCTCTGGAGGTCGCCATGAAGCTGCAAGACGAACTACCCGTCGATCACAAGCTCGTCACGGTGTGGCGGATCGGGGCGGGGCTCGGGGGGATCTTCCTGATCGTGTTCGGCAGCCTGGGGCTGGCCGACCACCCGGGCTTCCTGGCCACGGAAGGCGACCGGATCGTGGGGCTGTCGACCAACGGCGCGCTGGCCACGCTGTCCATCGTGGTGGGCGCGATCCTGGTGATCGGGGCGGTGATCGGCGGGAACTTCGCGGCCAACCTGAACCTGGTGGTGGGCCTGCTGTTCGTCCTGTCCGGTTTCTACGGTCTGACGGTGCTCGGGCGGCCGGACGCCAACATCCTCAACTTCCGGATGTCGAACGTGCTGTTCGCGTTCATCTTCGGGATCGTCCTGACGACCTTCGGGATGTACGGACGGGTGAGCAGCCACCTGCCGCACGACAACCCGTACTGGCGCAAGCGCGCCGAGGAGGAGCAGCCGCTGCCGGCCGGTCCGAAGACCTTCGTCAAGGTCATGAACCCGAACCCGGGCCGGACCCACCCGGTCGGCCACTGAGCGGCGCCGGGTGCCTATGCTCGGCGGCATGAGTGACATCGTCGAGCTCGATCCCGAAGACAAGAAGATCATCACCCTGGCCCGCTCGGCCCGCGCCCGCAACGGCGTCGCCGAGGGGGCCGCGGTGCGTGACGAGACCGGACGCACCTACGTGGCCGGGACGGTCGCGCTGGAGTCGCTGCGGCTGAGCGCCCTCCGGACCGCGGTGGCGATGGCGGTGGCCAGCGGTGCCAAGTCGCTGGAGGCGGCGGCCGTGGTGAGCGAGGCGGAGCAGCCGGCCGAGGCGGACCTGGCGGCCGTACGGGACCTGGGCGGGGCCGGGACGCCGGTGCTGCTGGCCGGGCCGGACGGGACGCTGCGGGTGTCCGCCGAGGCGCGCTGAGGCCCGTCGGAGCCCGTCGAGGGGCGCGCCGGAGTCCCGTCGAGGGGCCCGGGGCGGGCGGCCGGGGCCCGGGGCGGGGCCTTGGGCGGCCGGGTCGATCGTCATGGTCCCGGCCTGTGCCCGGCAGATAATCTCACCGGGGGAGTGGATGCGGTGAGGGGGCTGGGGCATGGGGGCGGTGGCGTTCTTCGCCGGACTGGTGCTGTTCGTGATGGGGCTGGGCAAGTGGCAGGAGACCGGCTCGGAGGTCTGGCTGTTCGGCTCGCTCGGCTTCCTGCTGGTGCTGGTGGTGGTCTCGCTGATCCCCGCCGACGGCAAGGGTGGGAAGAGCGGCGCGAAGGGCGGCGGGAAGGGCGGCGGAAAGGGCTGAGCGCGGCCCCGAGCACCCCCGGGAGGTGGGCCGGGACGGCGGGGCTCCGGTGATCAGGGAGAATGGAGCCCATGAATGCCCCTTCCTCCTCGTACCGCTCCGGGTTCGCGTGCTTCGTCGGCCGGCCCAACGCGGGCAAGTCGACCCTGACCAACGCCCTGGTGGGGACGAAGGTCGCGATCACCTCCGACCGCCCGCAGACCACCCGGCACACCGTGCGCGGCATCGTGCACCGCCCGGACGCCCAGCTCGTCCTGGTCGACACCCCCGGCCTGCACAAGCCGCGCACCCTGCTCGGCGAACGCCTCAACGACCTGGTCCGGACCACCTGGGCCGAGGTCGACGTGATCGGCTTCTGCCTGCCCGCCGACCAGAAGATCGGCCCCGGCGACAAGTTCATCGCCAAGGAGATCGCCGGGATCAAGAAGACCCCGAAGGTCGCCATCGTCACCAAGACCGACCTGGTCGACTCCAAGCGCCTCGCCGAGCAGCTGATCGCGATCCAGCAGCTCGGTGTCGAGCTGGGCTTCGAGTGGGCCGAGATCATCCCGGTCTCCGCCGTCGGCGACAAGCAGGTGGAACTGGTCGCCGACCTGCTCACCAAGCTGCTGCCGGAGGGCGACCAGCTCTACCCGGAGGGCGACCTCACCGACGAGCCCGAGCAGATCATGGTCGCCGAGCTGATCCGCGAGGCCGCGCTGGAGGGCGTGCGCGACGAACTGCCGCACTCGCTGGCCGTGGTGGTCGAGGAGATGCTGCCGCGCGAGGGCCGCCCGGCGGACCGCCCGCTGCTGGACATCCACGCCAACGTCTACATCGAGCGGCAGAGCCAGAAGGCGATCGTGATCGGCGCCAAGGGCTCGCGGCTCAAGCACGTCGGCACCACCGCCCGCAAGCACATCGAGGCGCTGCTCGGCACGCCGGTCTACCTGGACCTGCACGTCAAGGTCGCCAAGGACTGGCAGCGCGACCCCAAGCAGCTGCGCAAGCTGGGCTTCTGACTCCGGGCTCCCGCCGGGGAGTTCGAGCCGCCGGGAGGCCTGGGGCCCGTTCGGACGTTGTGCGTCCGGGCGGGCCCTCGTCGTGGTCCGGCCGTACGCGACGTCAGAAGGGGCACACCGCGATGAAGTTGCACACCCGGGAGTGGGGCCGCGGGGACCGGCTGGCCGTGCTGGTGCACGGCATCATGTCCGACCACGGCACCTGGCGGCTGATCGGCCCGGCACTGGCCGAGCGGGGCTACCGGGTGCTCGCGGTCGACCTGCGCGGGCACGGGCGCAGCGCGCGCGGCGCCGGCGGGAGCCCGCTGGAGCGCTACCCGCTGGAGGCGTACGCCGCCGACCTGGTGGAGAGCCTGCCGGCCGGCGCCGAGCTCGCAGTCGGCCACTCGCTGGGCGGCATCGCGCTGGCGGGCGCGGTCGAACGGCTGAAGCCGGCCCGCGCGGTGTACGTCGATCCGGCCTGGCGGTTCGCCCAGGCCGGGATGGACCCGCGGGTGATGGCGGAGCTGAGGCACCTCACCCGGGAGCAGGTCGTCGCGCTCAGCCCGACCTGGGAGCCGGCCGACGTGGACGCCGAACTCGCCGCGGCGGCCGCCTGGGACGAGGACTCGGCGTGGGCCATGGCCGACCAGCGCTCGGACCTGCCGGCCCGGCCGGCGGTGCCCTCGCTGGTGGTGCTGGCCGACCGCAGCCTGCTGGTGGACGCGGCCGCCGCCGGGGAGCTGCGCGCCCGGGGCTTCGAGGTGCGCACCGTCCCGGGCACCGGCCACACCGTCCACCGGGACGACCCGGCGGGCTTCCTGGCCGCGCTCGACGGCTGGCTCTGACCCCCGAGCACCCGAGCCGCCCTGGTGCTACGCGCCCTCGCGCAGCACCAGGGAGACCAGCTCGCGCTGCGAGTCGGTGAGCTTCGGGTCGGCGCAGTACACCGACCGGCCGTCGACGGTGATCTCGTAGTGGAAGCCGTCCGGCACCCCGTACGAGGGCGTGCGCAGCCCGCCCGCGACGGCCTCGCGGGCGAGTGCGTGCACGTGCGGGGCGTCCGTGCGGTCGGCGGTGTCGATCTCCGCCTGGCGGACGAGCCCCGCGAAGCCGCCGGTCCGGGTCACCTGGATGCGCATGGTGTCCATGGTGCTACGCAGCGAGGGGGTTTGCCGGGCTTTTCCCGGACCGTGACCTTAAGCCCGCCTCAACCCGGTCTCAACCACCCTTCAGGCGTAACCCGGTGGCACCGGAGGCCGGCCCGGGCCGGCCTCCGGACGGGGATCACCCCGGGCTGACCCCGACCTGCGCCCAGGAGGCCGTGACGGTGTCCACGACCGACCGGTCGTCGGGGTGACGGGCCTTGGCGGCGGCCACGGTGGCCCGGGCGAAGGCGGTGAAGTCGGCGTCGGCCGGCAGCGTGCGCCCGGTCAGCGCGTCGTACCAGATCCGCCCCGCGCGCTCCCAGGCCGAGCCGCCGAGCGCGGTGGCCAGCAGGTAGAACGCGTGGTTGGGGATGCCGGAGTTGATGTGCACCCCGCCGTTGTCCTGGGAGGTGTGCACGTAGTCCCGCATGTGCGCGGGCTGCGGGTCCTTGCCGAGCCGGGGGTCGTCGTAGGCGGTGCCGGGCGCCTTCATCGAGCGCAGCGCCACGCCCTGCACGCCCGGGGCGAGCAGACCGGCGCCGATCAGCCAGTCGGCGTCGGCGGCGCCCTGGTGCAGCGAGTACTGCTTGACCAGCGAGCCGAAGACGTCGGAGACCGACTCGTTGAGCGCGCCGGGCTGGTCCTGGTAGTCCAGCCCGGCGGTGAACTGGGTGACGCCGTGGGTGAGTTCGTGGCCGATGACGTCGATGCAGGCGGTGAAGTCGCCGAACACCACGTTGTCGCCGTCGCCGAACACCATCTGGTGGCCGTTCCAGAAGGCGTTGTCGTAGTTGCGGCCGTAGTGGACGCTGGCGTCCAGCCGCAGGTTCCGGTCGTCGATCGAGTGCCGGCCGAAGACGTCGGCGTAGAGCGCGAAGGTGGCGCCGAGGCCGTCGTAGGCGTGGTTGACGGAGCTGTCGGAGGACGCGCCGCGGCCCTCGGTGCGCACGCTGCGCCCGGGCAGCCGCTGGCCGTGGCCGGCGTCGTAGACCACCCGGTTGAGCCCCGGGGCGGCGGCGACGGGCGCGGGCGGGGAGAGCCGGGCCGCGCGGTGCGACGCGTCGAGGGCCAGGGAGTGGACGGCGGGTTCGTGACCGGCCTCGGCGAGGCGGTCCAGGACGTACGGCGGGACGATCGTGCAGATCGGTACTGCTGCGGTCATGTGGCCCAGGGTGAGGCCTCGATGACCGGTTGTCACCACCCTCGGCGTGACCGGCCCTCGTCTCAAGGAGTGGAACGGAAGCCCGGATCACTTCGGGGGCGTGCGGCGCTGGGTTACGCTGGGGCCATCATGCGCAACGGGCTGCTTCTTCTTAGCTGCCGCGTCGAGGGCCTGTAGTCCACCGGGCCGGCACCCTCGCCGCGGGGAACGAGCTGTGCGCGCGATCGGCGGTCCAACGACGCGTCGCGAGCGGCAGCCGAGGCCGGCCAGTCGGTGTTGACCAGTGTTGACCACTCCCGACCCGCCCGCACCACGCATCACAGGAAGCCGAGTCACCTCCATGACCGAGCAGAACTCCGCCGCGTCCGTCCCCGCCGGCCGTCCCTTCGTCGACCGCCCCACCCCGATCACCGCCGCCTCGGTGCGCCAGCGGCCCTCGGGCATGCGGTACGGGCGCTACGTACCGTTCGGCACCGTCGACCTGCCGGACCGCACCTGGCCGGAGAAGGTGATCACCAAGGCGCCGCGCTGGCTGTCCACCGACCTGCGGGACGGCAACCAGGCGCTGATCGACCCGATGTCGCCGGCCCGCAAGCGCATGATGTTCGACCTGCTGGTGAAGATGGGCTACAAGGAGATCGAGGTCGGCTTCCCCTCCTCCGGGGCCACCGACCACGCCTTCGTGCGGTCGCTGATCGAGGAGGGGGCGATCCCCGAGGACGTCACCATCTCGGTGCTGACGCAGGCCCGCGAGGAGCTGATCGAGAAGACCGTGGAGGCGCTGGTCGGCGCCCCGCGGGCGACCGTCCACCTGTACAACGCGACCGCGCCGCTGTTCCGCCGGGTGGTGTTCCGCAACGACCGGGCGGCCACCAAGGCGATCGCCACCGACGGCACCCGGCTGGTGATGGAGTACGCGGAGAAGCTGCTGGGCGACGACACCGTCTTCGGCTACCAGTACTCGCCGGAGATCTTCGTCGACACCGAGCTGGACTTCGCGCTGGAGGTCTGTGAGGCGGTCATGGACGTCTGGCAGCCGGGCGAGGGCCGCGAGATCATCCTGAACCTGCCCGCCACCGTCGAGCGGGCCACCCCGAACGTCCAGGCCGACCAGTTCGAGTGGATGTCGCGCAACCTGTCCCGCCGCGAGTTCGTCTGCCTGTCGGTGCACCCGCACAACGACCGCGGCACCGCCGTCGCCTCCGCCGAGCTGTCCTACATGGCGGGTGCCGACCGCATCGAGGGCTGCCTGTTCGGCCAGGGCGAGCGGACCGGCAACGTCGACCTGGTGACGCTGGGGATGAACCTGTTCTCGCAGGGCATCGACCCGCAGATCGACTTCTCCGACATCGACGAGGTGCGCCGCACCGCCGAGTACTGCAACCAGATGGAGGTGCACCCGCGCCACCCGTACGCCGGCGACCTGGTGTACACCTCCTTCTCCGGCTCGCACCAGGACGCCATCAAGAAGGGCTTCGACGTCCTGGAGGCGGACGCCGCGGCGGCGGGCGTACCGGTGGGCGAGCACACCTGGGGCGTGCCGTACCTGCCGATCGACCCGAAGGACGTCGGCCGCACCTACGAGGCGGTCATCCGGGTCAACAGCCAGTCCGGCAAGGGCGGCGTGGCGTACGTGCTGAAGAACGACCACAAGCTGGACCTGCCGCGCCGGATGCAGATCGAGTTCTCCCGGATCATCCAGGCCAAGACCGACGCCGAGGGCGGCGAGGTCAGCCCGGGCGAGATCTGGCGGGTCTTCGAGGACGAGTACCTGCCGACCACGGACAACCCGTGGGGCCGGATCGCGCTGAGCGGTTCGCGCACCCTGACCACCGAGGACGGCCGGGACGCGCTGACCGCCGAGGCCCTGCTGGACGGCGCCCCGGTGACCCTGACCGGGGCCGGCAACGGCCCGGTCTCGGCCTTCGCCGACGCGCTGGCCCGGATCGGCGTGGACGTGCGCGTCCTGGACTACGCCGAGCACGCGCTGAGCGAGGGCGGCGACGCCCAGGCCGCCGCGTACGTGGAGTGCGCGGTGGACGGCAAGGTGCTGTGGGGCGTGGGCATCGACGGCAACACCGTGCTGGCCTCGCTGAAGGCCATGATCAGCGCCGTCAACCGCTCGCAGCGCGGCTAATTCGAACGGGTGGTGTGCGAAGGGTCGTCCCGTGGGACGGCCCTTCGCCGCGTCAGCCCGGCGTTGTGGCCTGCGCCACATTTTTTCGAATCGGAAGCCGTTCGAGGTACTGACACGTGCCGGTAACCGTGGCAACATCGATCCACCGGAAAGCCGGGTCGGTGGGACGGCCTCGGTGTCCGGTCGCGTGACCTGCCCATTGTCGAGCAGGCCGCCTGCCATGTCTGGGGAGTGGCGCCGTGACCAGGTTGTGGGGTGTTCGCCCGCGGTGGCGGACTGACGTTCTCGGTGACTTCTTCTGCCCGGGCTGTGGCGGGGACCGCAACTACCGTCGGCAGCACGGCCGGCGGTGGCTGCGGTTGCTGGGGACCCCGGTGGTCCCGCTCGGTCCCGTGATCGGCAGTGTGCAGTGCACCAGCTGCCACGGCCGGTACGGCGTCGAGAGCCTGGAGCAGCCCACCTGCGTGCGCCTCGGCGCGATGCTGCGGGACGCCCAGTACACCATCGCGCTGGCCCTGCTCGCGGCCGGCGGCACCGCCCACCGGGCGGCCCGCGACGCGACCTGCGCGGCGGTGCGCGAGGCCGGGTTCGAGGACTGCGGCGAGGCCCAGGTGCTGGCCGCGCTCGCCGCGCTCTCCGGGCTCGGCGACGAACTCCACGACGCCCGCGGGATGTCCGGCGGCCTGGCCGTCGAACTGCACGCGGTGCTCGAACCGCTCACCCCGCACCTGGCCCAGAGCGGCCGGGAGCGGCTGCTGCTGCAGGGCGCGGCGATCGCGCTGGCGGACGGGCGCTACCTGCCGCAGGAGCGCGACGCGCTGACCGCGGTCGGGGGTTGCCTGGACCTGCCGAAGTCCCGGGTCGGGGTGCTGCTGGAGGCGGCGACCAGGACGCCGTACAAGTAGCGCCGCCGCTCCGCCCGTCCGCCCGTTTGTCCGTCCGCCCGCCCGTAGCGCCGCTCGCCGCTCGCGCCTCATCGCTCGCCTCTCATCGCTCGCCGATCGCCGCCGATCCCGCCGAGCGCCGTCCGGACCTCCGGAATCCGCAGACCACCTCCGAATCCCCCACAACGGGCCTTGGACCCCCACCCCGGGCCCGCCGTGACCCGCACCGCAGTGGTCTCCCCCACGGCCGCCGGTGCGGGCAACACGGCTGTCCGGCGCCGGGGACCGGTGGGGGACAATGGTCCCCATGAGTCTTTTCCGGGACGACGGCGTCGTGCTGCGGGCGCAGAAGCTCGGCGAGGCCGATCGGATCATCACCCTGCTGACCCGCCAGCACGGCAAGGTGCGGGCGGTGGCGCGCGGGGTGCGGAAGACCAAGTCCAAGTTCGGTGCCCGCCTGGAGCCGTTCTCACACGTGGACGTGCAGTTCTTCAGCCGGGGGAGTGAGCTGGTCGGCCGCGGGTTGCCGCTCTGCACCCAGGTGGAGACCATCGCGCCGTACGGCGGCCCGATCGTCGCCGACTACGGCCGCTACACGGCCGGCACCGCGATGCTGGAGACCGCCGAGCGGTTCGCCGAGAACGAGGGCGAGCCGGCCGTCCAGCAGTACCTGCTGCTGGTCGGCGGGCTGCGTACGCTGGCGGCCGGGCTGCACGAGTCGCACCTGGTGCTGGACGCCTTCCTGCTGCGCTCGCTCGCGGTGAACGGGTACGGCGCGAGCTTCACCGACTGCGCCAAATGCGGCCTGGAGGGGCCGAACCGTTTCTTCTCCCTCCCCGCGGGCGGGGTGCTCTGCGGGGACTGCCGAGTGCCCGGATGTGCCGTACCCTCCCCTGAGACACTGGTACTGCTCGGGGCGCTGCTGTCAGGGGACTGGCGGACGGCCGACGCCTGCGAGCCGCGGTACTGGCGGGAGGGCAGCGGCCTGGTCGCGGCCTATCTGCAGTGGCACCTGGAGCGGGGCATCCGCTCGATGAGATACGTGGAGAAGTGAGCACATGGCAGCGCGACGGCTCTTCGGCGGCGGCAGGCAGAGGACGTACGTCCCCCCGACCCCGCACCCCAGCGGCGCACGGCCCCCGAAGCTCCCCGGCGAGCTGGTCCCCGGCCACGTCGCCATCGTGATGGACGGCAACGGCCGTTGGGCCAAGGAGCGCGGGCTGCCCCGCACCGAGGGCCACAAGGTCGGCGAGTCCGTGGTGCTGGACGTCCTCAAGGGCGCCATCGAGCTCGGGGTCAAGAACATCTCGCTGTACGCGTTCTCCACCGAGAACTGGAAGCGCTCGCCCGACGAGGTGAAGTTCCTGATGAACTTCAACCGGGACGTCATCGCCCGCCGGCGCGACGAGATGGACGCGATGGGCGTGCGGATCCGCTGGGCGGGCCGGATGCCCAAGCTGTGGAAGAGCGTCGTCCAGGAGCTCCAGGTCGCCGAGGAGCAGACCAAGGAGAACGACGCCGTCACGCTCTACATGTGCGTCAACTACGGCGGCCGGGCCGAACTCGCCGACGCGGCGCAGGCGATCGCCCAGGACGTCGCGGCCGGGAAGCTCGACCCGAAGAAGGTCAACGAGAAGACCCTGGCCAAGTACATGTACCACCCGGACATGCCGGACGTGGACCTCTTCCTGCGCCCCAGCGGCGAGCAGCGCACCTCCAACTTCCTGCTCTGGCAGTCGGCTTACGCCGAGTTCGTGTTCCAGGACGTGCTCTGGCCGGACTTCGACCGCCGTGACCTGTGGCGGGCCTGCGAGCAGTTCGCGAGGCGCGACCGGCGCTTCGGCGGGGCGATCCCCAACGAGGTCGGCGCGCCGGTGCCGTCCCAGCGCTGACGGGCGCACCCGACGGGAAGGACCCACCGGCCGACGGCCGGTGGGTCCTTCCCGTGGACGGGGCTCAGGCCTTCTTGGCGCACTCCGCGCAGGTCCCGAAGATCTCCAGGGTGTGCGCGATGTCGCTGAAGCCGTGCTCGGCGGCGACCGAGTTGGCCCAGCGCTCCACCGCGGGGCCCTCCACCTCGACGGTCGCGCCGCAGTGCCGGCAGACCAGGTGGTGGTGGTGCCCGCTGCTGCACCGGCGGTAGACCGCCTCGCCGTCGGCGGTGCGCAGCACGTCCACCTCGCCGGCGTCCGCGAGCGACTGGAGCGTGCGGTAGACGGTGGTCAGACCGACGGAGTCCCCGCGGTGCTTGAGCAGGTCGTGGAGCTCCTGTGCGCTGCGGAAGTCCGCGATCTCGTCCAGGGCCGCCGAGACGGCGGCACGCTGCCGGGTCGATCGGGCGCGCGGCGACGGGCCTGCGGTGGTCACCGTGGGTCCTCCTGGGGTCGTGGGCGTCTCGCACATCATTGTGCCAGCCCGGCCCGTCGCTCAGGAGTGGTCGTGTCGGCCGGCCCGGAGGCAGCCTGCTCCGGCAGCTCGACGTCGCAGACCTTCGGTCCGTGCTCGCCCGCGACGCGGTGGCGCCGTCGGGCCAGTGGCGCGGCGATCAGGCTGAACACCGCGAAGATCGCGATGGCGAGCAGCACGATGGCCGGGCCGGAGGGCACGTCGAGCTGGTAGGAGCCGGTGACGCCGGCCAGCGCGACGACCACACCGAGCGCGATCGAGGCGGCCTGGGTGGCGGCGAAGGAGCGGGTGAGCTGCTGGGCGGCGACCACCGGGACCACCATCAGCGCGCTGACCAGCAGCAGCCCGACCACCCGCATGGCGACCGTGACGGTGACCGCGGCCATCACCGCGAGCAGCAGGTTGAGGGTGCGCACCGGCAGGCCGGTGACCCGGGCGAAGTCCTCGTCCTGGCAGATCGCGAACAGCTGGCGGCGCAGGCCGACCGTCACGGCGATGACCACGGCGCCCAGCACCGCGATGGTGATCAGGTCGGCGGGGGCGACGGTGAGGATCGAGCCCCACAGGTAGCTCTCCAGCGAGCCGGCGCCGGCCTGGGCGGACATCGAGACCAGGAGCTTGCCGCAGGCCATGCCGCCGTAGAAGAGCATCGCCAGGGCGATGTCGCCGCGCTGGTTGCCGCGGGAGCGGACCAGCTCCATGGTGACGGCGCCGAGCACGCAGACCAGCACGGCCATCCAGACCGGGCTGGTCTGGAAGATGAAGCCGAGGCCGACGCCGGTCATCGCGACGTGGCCCATGCCGTCGCCCATCAGGGCCTGGCGGCGCTGCACCAGGTAGATGCCGACGGCCGGGGCGGTGATCCCGACCAGGACGGCGGCGAGCAGGGCCCGCTGCATGAAGTCGTAGGACAGCATCTCGGTCATGCCAGCAGCCTCGGCGGGGTCAGGTCGGCGTGCGGGTGCACGTGGTCGTGGCCGGGCAGCGCGTGCAGACCGGTGTTGGGAACGGGCGGGCCGTCGTGCGCGACGCAGCCGTCCCGCAGGACGACGGCGCGGTCGATCAGCGGCTCCAGCGGCCCGAGTTCGTGCAGCACGAGGAGGACGGAGGCGCCGCGGCCGACCTCGGCGCGCAGGGTGTCGGCGAGCACCTGCTGGCTGGCGGCGTCCACGCCGGCCATCGGCTCGTCCATGATCAGCAGATCGGGGGAGCCGACCAGGGCGCGGGCGATCAGCACCCGCTGCTGCTGGCCGCCGGACAGGTCGGCCACGCCGTCCCCGGCCCGCTCCAGCATGCCGACGGCGGCCAGCGCGCGGTCCACCGCCTCGCGGTCCCTGCGGCGGAAGGGCAGCAGCCGGTGCTGCGGGAGCCGTCCGGTGGAGACCACCTCGCGCACGGTGGCGGGGACGCCGGAGGCGGCGGTGGTGCGCTGCGGGACGTACCCGATCCGGTGCCAGGCGCGGAAGGAGCCGTACGGGGTGCCGAACAGCTCCAGGGTGCCCTGCTCCAGCGGGACGGAGCCGATCACGGCCTTGACGGTGGTCGACTTGCCGGAGCCGTTGGCGCCCAGCAGGGCGACGACCTCGCCGGGCCGGACGGTGAGGTCGACACCGCGCAGCACCGGCCGGCCGCCGCGCGAGGCTACGGCGTCGCGGAGGCGGACGGCCGGGGGTATCGGGTCGGTCATGGTGCTCGGTCCCGTCAGTTCGCGGGGGCGGGGGTGGTGGCGTCGGTCCCGGCGGGGGCGGTGCCGGCCGGAGCGGTTGCGGCGGGCGCGCCGAGGGCGGCCTGGAGGTTGGCCAGGTTCCGCTTCATCACGGTCAGGTAGTTGTCCTCGGACGGGTCCTTGACGCCCTCCAGCGGGTCCAGGACGGAGGTCTTGAGGCCGAGGTCCTTCGCGACGGTCTCGGCGAGCTTGGGGCTGACCAGGGTCTCGAAGAAGACCGTGGTGACGCCGTTGTCCTTGGCGGCCTTCTGCACCGCGGCGAGGCGGGCCGGGGTGGGCTCGGACTCCGGGTCGACGCCGTTGATCGCGACCTGGGTGAGGCCGTAGTGGTCGGCGAGGTAGCCGAAGGCGGCGTGGCTGGTGACGAAGGTCCTTGTGGTGGCGGACGCCAGCCCGGCCCGGAACTCCTGGTCGAGCGCGGTGAGTTCGGTGACCAGCTGGTCGGTGTTCTTCCGGTAGTCCTCGGCGTGGGCCGGGTCGGCCTTGGCGAACTCGTCGCCGACGTTCTTGGCGATGGCCGCGTAGCGGGTCGGGTCGAGCCAGATGTGCGGGTCGCCGGCGGGGCCCTCGTGCGCGTGGCCGTCGCCCCCCTGGGCCCCGTCCCCGTGGCCCTCGCCCTCGGTGCCCTCGTCGAGGTGGTGGTCGACCAGCGGACTGGCGGCGGTGGCGTCGATCTTGTGCTTGCTGGACGACTGCGCGACGGCCTGGTCGACGGTGGGCTGCAGGCCCTTGAGGTAGATGATCGCGTCGGCCTTCTGGACCGTGCCGACCTGCTTGGCGGTGAGTTCCAGGTCGTGCGGCTCGACGCCGGCGGCGGTCAGATCGGTGACCGCGACGTGCTCCTTGCCGATCTGCTGGGCCAGGAACTCCATCGGGTAGAAGGACGCGACGACCTTGAGCCTGTCCTTGCCGCTGTCGGCGCTGCTGCTGCCTCCGCAGGCGGTGAGGGCGAGGGAGGCGGCGAGGGCGGCGGTGCCGACGGCCATGGAACGGCGGGTCCGGCGAGACAGTCCGAGTCGAGGCAGTCCGATCATCATGACAATCATTCTCATCTCATATGGAAATGATTGTCAAATCACTCGAGCGGGTGAACAGGGGGTTGCGGAGGGTGGGGGCGGCCGGACGATACCGATTTGAATCACGTACCCGTATGGCCGGTAACCTGAGGTATTCGGGTACGCGCAACCAGCCGTGCCCTGACCGTGCCGTACGTACTGAAGAGAGCACTGTGGCCGCCGACAAGATCGACACGATCGTCAGCCTGAGCAAGCGCCGTGGCTTCGTCTATCCCTGCAGCGAGATCTACGGCGGCACGCGTGCCGCCTGGGACTACGGGCCGCTGGGCGTCGAGCTCAAGGAGAACATCAAGCGCCAGTGGTGGCGCGCGATGGTCCAGGCCCGTGAGGACGTCGTCGGACTCGACTCGTCGGTGATCCTCGCCCGCGAGGTGTGGGAGGCCTCCGGCCACGTCGCCACCTTCAACGACCCGCTGACCGAGTGCCTCTCCTGCCACAAGCGCCACCGGGCCGACCACCTGGAGGAGAAGTACGAGGCCAAGCACGGCTTCCCGCCGCCGAACGGCCTCCAGGACGTCAACTGCCCCGACTGCGGCACCAAGGGCCAGTTCACCGAGCCCAAGGACTTCTCGGGCATGCTGAAGACCCACCTCGGTGTCACCGAGGAGGCGAGCGGCCTGGCGTTCCTGCGCCCGGAGACCGCCCAGGGCATCTTCACCAACTTCAAGGCCGTCCAGACCACTTCGCGCAAGAAGCCGCCGTTCGGCATCGCCCAGACCGGCAAGAGCTTCCGCAACGAGATCACCCCCGGCAACTTCATCTTCCGGACCCGTGAGTTCGAGCAGATGGAGATGGAGTTCTTCGTCAAGCCGGGCGAGGACGAGCAGTGGCACGAGTACTGGCTCCAGCAGCGCTGGGACTGGTACGTCGGCCTCGGCCTGCGCACCGAGAACATGCGCTTCTTCGAGCACCCGAAGGAGAAGCTCTCCCACTACGCCAAGCGCACGGTGGACATCGAGTACCGCTTCAACTTCGGCGGCAGCGAGTTCTCGGAGCTGGAGGGCGTCGCCAACCGCACCGACTACGACCTGCGGGTGCACAGCGAGGCGTCCGGTCAGGACCTGAAGTACTTCGACCAGGAGTCCGGCGAGCGGTACTTCCCGTACGTCATCGAGCCCGCGGCCGGCCTCAACCGCGCCATGCTGGCCTTCCTGATCGACGCCTACTTCGAGGACGAGGCGCCGAACGCCAAGGGCGTCATGGAGAAGCGCGTCGGCATGCGGCTCGACCCGCGCCTGGCCCCGGTCAAGGTCGCCGTCCTGCCGCTGTCGCGCAACGCCGAGCTGTCCCCGAAGGCCCGCGGCCTGGCCGCCGACCTGCGCACCGCGTGGAACGTCGAGTTCGACGACGCCGGCGCCATCGGCAAGCGCTACCGCCGCCAGGACGAGATCGGCACGCCGTTCTGCGTCACCGTCGACTTCGACACCCTCGAGGACAACGCGGTGACCGTCCGCGACCGCGACACCATGTCGCAGGAGCGCGTCTCGCTGGACCAGGTCAAGGCGTACCTGGGCGCGCGGCTGATCGGCTGCTAGCAGCCTCCCGCACGGCTCGGGAGCCCTCGTCCGCCCTGGTGGGGCGGGCGGGGGCTCCTTGCCGTTCAGGGGCGTCGGGTTGCCTCGGGGGGCTCCTCCGAGCCGTCGCCTTCCCGTGTCGAGCTTCTCCGGGCCGTCGCTTCTTCGGGTGGCGAGTCTCCGTAGCGTCGCTTCTTCGTGTCGCGCTTCTCCGTACTGCCGTCGACGGCTGCCGCTACCGCCATCCCCAGCGCGAGCGCTGGGCCGCGGGCGGGCGGGTCGGGAGGCCGGCGGTGCGCAGGGCCGCGAGCGTGGTGCGGTGGCGGGCCTCGTCGGCGAGCAGCGCGGCCAGCAGCTGGGCGTAGAGCTCGGAACGGCCCGCGCCGTCCAGGGCGGCGGCCAGCCGGGCCACCTCGACGGGCGGGCGCAGGACGGCCAGCTCGTTCAGCAGGAGGGTGGCGAGCGCCGGCGGCAGCCCGGCCGCGAGGTCGGCGAGGTCGGCGGTGGACCGGCCGGCGGCCTGGCGCAGCAGGGTCCGGACGTCGGTGGACCGGCCGTGCTGCTGGAGGCAGGCGGCCAGGGAGGTCAGCTCGGGCATCGGCGCCGACCCCCACTCCCAGAGCAACGTCGCGCTGTCGGCGGCCAGCCCGGCCCGGTCCAGTGCGGAGAGCAGGCCGGGGACGGAGGCGGCCGGGTAGCTCCAGAAGGCATGGAACACCTCGGCCGCCTCCTCGGCCAGGCCCAGTTCGCGCAGCTCGGCGAGCACGGTGACGGAGTGGTCGGGCGCGGACCGGGCGATGCTGCGGGCGAGGAGGAGCGAGCCGCCGGCCGGGCCGTACCGGGCCAGCATGCCGACCAGCAGGGCGGCGTCGGCGGGGGTGAGGCGGGCTGCGGCCGCGTCGATCACCTCGGTGGCCTCGGAGAGGGAGCCGGCCCGGTGGAGGGTGGTGATCCGCTCGGTGAGGGCGCCGAGGTCGGGGCGGGCGGGCGTCGGCGGGGCCGGTTGCCGCGGCGGCTGCTGGTGGTGCAGCCGGTGTCGCGGGGCCTGCTGTCCGTGCTGTTGCTGTTGCTGTTGCTGTTGCTGCTGCTGCGGTTCTGGGTGTTGCGGATGTTGCGGGTGTTGCTGTGCAGGCGGGGGCGGTGGCTGTTGCCGGTGTCTGATGAGGCTCTCCAACTCCTCCAGCTGGTCGCTGAGTTGGAGGCAGCGGGCGCCCAGGCCCTCGCGGAGGGTGCGGGCCTGCGCGAGCTGGCGCAGCAGCTCCCCGTCCGGCTGCTGGCGCCCCGGGGTGGCCCGGATCGCCTCGTTCAGGCGCCGCTCGCGCTGACTCGCATAACGGCTCGCACGGAGTAACTCGTCCAGTTCTGCGCGGAGTTCCTCGGCCTGCCGCACGCCTTCCGGCTGCTGGCCTGCGGATTGTGCCGTCGGCCGCATGCGCATGATCGCCCCAACCTGTCCATCTGCACCCTGACTGTGTGACATCCTGGCGTCAGTATGTGGCGTGGGAGTTAAGAGTGCACGACCAGCCGTGTCCGAGTGATGTCAAGGAGCGCGCAGACGGCGGTCGTTGCGAGAAGTGCGCCGGTCGCGCTCCGCAGGAGGGTCGCCTCGTAGTACGGGCCGGGCGCGAGGGCCGCGACGGCGTATCCGACCACCACGCCCCCGAGAGCGGGAAGCAGGAGGCGCGGCGCGTCCCGGCGGACGGCCGACCCGATCACCAGGAGCCCGGCCAGGGCGGCGAGTTCGGGTGTGCCGAAGGTCTGCGCGTAGCGGATCGACAGGGCGGGGACGAGGAACAGCGCGAGCGCCCGGCCGACCGTCCCGGTGAGTGCGGCGGTGTACGGGCCGGGCTGCGGCTGCGGCTGCGGCTGCGACTGCGACTGCGGGTCTCGGCGCGAGGTGGCGCGGGTGGCGACGAGCACCGCCGACGCGGCTGCGGCGGACGGCAGATGGTCGCCGATCCGGGCGAGGTCGTAGAGCAGTGCGGTGTCGTACAGCACCAGCATCAGCTGGCCGTACGCCCACAGGTCGAGCGCGAAGCGGAACGGGCTGCGGGCGGGCTCGACCCCCGTCGCGGGCTCGCGCCGGGCCAGCCAGGCGATCAGGGGCGGTGTGAGGCAGGCCGCGAGCACGCGCAGCACGAGATCGTCCACCGTGTACGGGTTCCGCAGGTCCCACTCCACCGCGCAGAACGCCACCGTGTACGAGACGGCGGCGAGCGGGATCAACGGCGAACGCGCCAGCCGGACGTACAGCGCGCGGTCCAGCCGGCGGACGACGGCGACGAACGCCAGCAGCACCAGCGGCAGTTCGAGGAGGGCCTGCACCCGGAGCACCGACGGGGCCAGCAGCTCCGGGGCCGGGAAGCGGGCGGCGAGGGAGTCCAGGCGCGGGACGTCGAACCACCCGGGCGGCAGGTGACGGGCGATGAAGGAGACGTCCCCGTGGTGCACCCGGTTCACGTAGACCGCGACGAGCACCTGGTTGAGGTAGATCAGCGCGACGACGGCCGCCAGCACCGGCTCCGGCCCCAGCGAGCCGCCGTCGCGTCCGCCCGGGGCCGTCCGGCGCAGCACCCCCGGGGCGACGAGCAGCGCGGCGGCGGCCGAGGCCGAGGCCACCACCGTCCCGTCCAGCAGCGGAGCGATCCCGCTCACGCGGCCAGCCGCGCCCGCGCCTCCATCAGCGCGAAGCCGAGCAGGTTCAACCCCCGCCACTCGGCGGGCTGCTGGGCCCGGATGTCGTCGGCGGCCAGCCCGATGCCCCAGATCCGGTCCAGCGGGCTGGCCTCGACCAGCACCCGGCCACCCGTGCCCAGCAGGTAGCCGCGCAGCGCCTCGTCCTGCCCGAACTTCGCGACGTTGCCCGCCACCACCAGCTCGAACCGGCCGGCCGCCCAGACCTTGTCGTCGAAGCCCTTGACCAGCCGCCCCAGCTTCTTCGCCTCGGCGGGCGTCCGGGCCGTGAGCACCCGCTGCGCGATCTCCTCGTCACCGAACATCCGGGCCTTGCCGGCCATCATCCAGTGCTCGGCGGAGGCGTACGTGACCCCGTCCACGGTGAACTCGCCGGGCCACCACTGGCTCAGGCACTCCTGTCGGGTCCCGCCGCCCTTGCGTTCGGTGTGCCCCCAGAACATCACCCACTTCGGCCGCACCCCGTCGGCCATCGCGGCGACCAACTCCTCGCGGCTGCGGACGGCGGCCAGGTCCCCCACGTGCATCTCGCTCATATCGTCAGTCTGACACAAAGGGTCTGGTGCCCGCTAACCGTTTGATCGCGGCGCCTTGCGGCCGCCCGCCCCGCGCCGGGTGCCCGCCCCGCGCCGGATGCCCGGCCCGCGGCGGACGCCCGTCGTCCCGGTCAGGCGTCGGCGGCCAGCTCCAGGAAGCGCAGGCCGACCTCCGTCACCTCGTCGGCCGTCCAGTTCCGGGCCGGTTCGCCGAGGCTGACCTCGGCCATGGCGAGGCCGGGGGCGGCGTCCTCCCAGTGGGAGACGAACCAGATGCCCTCCTGTTCGGCCAGTGCCAGGTGGGCGGCGTTGAGGGCCCTGGCCGGGTGGGGGAGCCAGAGTTGGTACTCGTGGGTGGGCGGGACCTCCGGGTGGAGGCGGGCGCCGGGGAGGGCGGCCAGGGCGGGGGTGAGGGTGGTCGCGGCGTGGCGGACGAGGTCGGGGATGCGGGGCAGCACGGTGTCCAGGCCGTGGAGGGCGGCGAGGGCGGCCGGCCACTGCTGGAAGAGCTGCCCGCCGTAGCGGTGGCGCCAGGTGCGGGCGTAGGAGGTGAGGGCGCGGTCGCCGGCGAGGGCGGCGCCGCTGATGCCCCCGAGGTCCTTGTAGTAGGAGACGTAGACGCTGTCGGCGAGGGCGGCGACCTCGTCGAGCCGCTTGTCGAAGTGGACCGTGGTGTTCCAGAGCCGGGCGCCGTCGAAGTGCACCCGGGCGCCGGCTTCGCGGGCGGCGGCGACGAGGGCGGTCAGCTCGTCCCAGTCGGGGAGGAGGTAGCCGGGGTCGCGCAGCGGGAGTTCGACGGTCAGGGTGCCGAACGGCTCGCCGAGCGCGTGGAGTTCCTCGGGCGTCGGCTGGCGTTGTTCGGTCGTGGGCCAGAGGCCGCGCAGGCCGGTGAGCTGGGTGTGGGCGTGGCGCTCGTGCCGCTCGATGTGGCTGAGCGGGTGCAGCGCCACGGCCGGGTTGCCGGTGCGCTCGGCGTGGTGGCGCAGGGCGACCTGCTGGGCCATCGTCCCGGTGGGGAAGAAGACGGCGTCGTCCTTGCCGAGCAGTTCGGCGGTCCGTTCCTCCAGCTGCCGCACCGGCCCGTCGATGCCGTAGAAGTCGGGGGGGCCGTCCAGGCCGTCCAGGGCGGCGAGTTGGGCGAGGCGCTCGCGGATGGTCAGCATCCGGTCGCCGGAGAGGAACCGCTTGCAGGTCATACGGGCCGCACGGCGCCGGTGGAGCTCGCTTCGGTCATCGGTCATCCGGCGATTGTCGAACCCGTGGCGAGGTCAGGCCAACTGCTTTCTCCGGTGCGGTGCGGTGCGGGGCGTGGCGCAAGGCATGCCGAGCCGACGGCACCGCCCGGGCCGGGAGGCGCCGTCAGCTCGGGCGGCCGTCGGACTGGTGCCTCCACTGCCGGTTGGCCGCTCGGCCCCGTGGACGTGGTCTGCGCCCGGGCGCGCGAGCGCCTCGACGGACTCCCGCGCGGGTAGGGACCGGCGAGACCGGCATCACCGGGGGTGCGCGTCCGGGTCGCCTGAACGCGTTCAAAATGAGGTGGTGCGGGGAGGGGGCGGCCATGAAAACGGTTCCTGCGAGTGCCCCCGGGTTCGTCGGGTTGGCGATCGGGGCCGTCACCCTGCAGCTGGCGCTGGTCGGCGTGAGGTTCGGCTTCCACGCCTCGGCCTTGCACGTTCTCGTGGCGTTCGGTTTCGTCCCGTGCGTGCTGGCACTTCTCTGGCCCGGACCGGGTGGCTTCCGGGCCGCCACCGTTGTCGCCGAGTGCGTGCTGGGGACTGCGGCGGTGATCCTCGGAATGCTTCTGTTCTCGGTCGGAGAGGGGCCCGGTCGCCCGGGCGGAACTCTGGCCGGGCTCACGATGCCGGTCGTGACGGTCGCCCCGCTGGTCGCCGCCTACCGGCGGGCCGGGGGAGTCGAGTGCGGCCGCCGCCTGGCCGTGGTCGGCTGGTCGGCGGCGGCCCTCTCGGGTGTCGGCTGGCTCCTGCTGATCTTCGGCTAGGACTCGGCCGCTCCGGCGGGAGCGGGCCCGGGGCGGCGGGTGCTCAGTGCGGCCGGTAGTAGGCCGCGATCGGGGCCCGAGCCTCTTCGGGCAGCGCCGGGCCGTCGGTCGGCACCGCCGGCCAGGCGCCCGAGCCGGGGTTGAGGGCGACGAGTTGGTCCGTGGAGAGCGCGTAGACGACCCGGCCGATGCCGGAGCGGAGGATGCCTCCTTCGCACATGCCGCAGGGCTGGCAGCTGGTGTACAGGGTGGTGCCTGCGGCGGTGGCCGGGGTCAGTGCGCGGGCGGCCCAGCGGGCGAGCTTCAGTTCGGGGTGGGCCGTGATGTCGTCGTCGCGGCGGACGGTGTTGTGGGCCTCGGCGAGGATCTCGCCGTCCGGGCCGGCCAGCAGGGAGCCGTACGGGGCGTCGCCCAGGGCGATCGCGTGGGCGGCGATCGCGATGGCGCGGCGCAGCAGGGTCTCGTCGGCTTCGTTGATCACGCGGTCCTCCACGCGGTGGCGACGGTGGTGAGGGCCTGCCAGGCCTGCTGCGGCCGGAGGGTCTCCGCCGGATCGCCGTGGTACGGGTCGAAGACGACGGTCCCGGCGCCGAGGTCGCGCAGTCGGCGCAGGTCGTCGAGGATCTGGTCGACGGTGCCGACACCGGCGGGCCGCTCGGGGTCGTCGACCGGTGCGGTGGTCGGGCGCAGAGCGATCCGGGGCGCGAACCCCGGCATCGGATGCTCGGCCAGGATCGACCGCATCCGGGCGACGGGGAGCCGCAGCGGGTGCCAGGCGTCGCCGAAGCGGGCCGCCCGCCGGAGCGCGGCGTCGCTGTGGCCGCCGACCCAGACCGGTACCGACCGGTGGCCGAGCTCCGCTGCCCAGGAGTCCCGCAGGGTGCTCAGGTACTCGTCGGTCAGTCGGCCGCGCGCGGCGAACGGAATGCCGAGGGCGGCGAACTCCTGGCGGGCCCAGCCGACTCCCACGCCCAGGACGAACCGGCCGCCGCTGAGCCGGTCGAGGGTGCCCGCCATCCGCGCCACCAGCAGCGGGTTGCGGTAGGGCAGGACGAGGACGGTCGTGCCGAGCCGCAGGCCGGGGGCGGTCGCGGCGAGCCAGGACAGCGTGGTGAACGGCTCGTAGAACGGCTCCGGGTACCGCTCGGCCACGTCCGGGGTCACCGCCACGTGGTCCGACACCATGAGGAGGCCGAAGTCGAGGCCCTCCGCGGTCCGGGCCCACTCGCGCAGCACGCCGGGGTCGGTGCCGGGGCCGAAGTTCGGTACGTTGACGCCAAGTTGCATGCTCCGAGGCTATCCCCGCGATCATGGCGGACGGAACGGACTTCTCCCGCTCTGACCTGCGGATCGCCGTGGTTCTCCCGGTAGATTCGCGTCATGGCCGTGAATCTTGACGACACCGACTGGGCGATCATCGAGCAGCTGCAACGGGAGGCCCGCATCTCGCTGAGCGAGCTGGGGCGGCGGGTGTCCCTGAGCGCGTCGGCGACCACGGAACGGGTGCGGAACCTGGAGTCGCTGGGCGTCATCACCGGCTACCACGCGACGGTGGACCTCGCGAAGGTCGGCTACCCGGTGCTCGCCGTCGTGCGGCTGAAGTACCCGGGCAACCGGCACGAGCCGCTGCGGCGGCTGCTCGCCGAGCGGCGGGAGATCCTGGAGTGCCTGCGCACCACCGGCGACGACTGCTACACCCTCAAGGTGGCGGCGACCTCCATGGAGCACCTGGAGACCCTGGTGGACGAGTTGGCCGGCTTCGGCAGCACCACCACGAGCGTCGTCTACCGCCGGACGCTGCCCCTGCGGGGGCCCGGACGGCCGTGACGTCGAGGGCGAAGGCGCTCCCTCGATCGGGGGAGGCCGGCCGTTCGTCGCGCGACCACACTGGCGATCGTGACCGGGAGTTCTCCTACTCCCCACGATTCCCCAGGAGTTGACTCGTGCGTCGTTCGCGTGTCCGCCACATGGCACTCGCCCTCACCGTCTCGACCGCCGCCGCCGTCGGGGTGCTGACACCGTCGGCCGCGTCCGCCGCATCGGCCGCGTCGCCCGTGTCGGCCGCGTCCGCCGCATCGGCCGCGTCCGTCGCGTCCGCCGCCGCCCCGCCGGACGTCGTGCAGCGGGGGCTGAACGCGCTGGTGCGGACGGACGGGGTGCCCGCCGCGCTCGCGACCGTCCGGGACGGGCGGGGCCGAACCCGTGACTACACGGCAGGGGCGGGGGACCTGGCCACCGGCGCCGAGGTGCCCGTCGACGGGCAGGTGCGGATCGGCAGCAACACCAAGACCTTCACCGCCGTCGTCGTGCTCCAGCTGGTGGGGGAGGGGAAGGTCGACCTCGACGGCTCCGTCGACACCTACCTTCCCGGCCTGGTCCGCGGCGAGGGCGGGGACGGGCGCGGCATCACCGTCCGGCAGCTCCTCCAGCACACCAGCGGTCTGCCCGACTACGAGGGGCTGCTGGACGAAGCCTCCCTCCGCCACCGGTACTTCGAGCCGCGGGAGCTGCTGGACCTCGCCCTGCGGCAGGAGTCCGCCTTCGCACCCGGCACGGGGTTCGGCTACAGCAGCACCAACTACGTGCTGGCCGGGCTGATCGTCCAACGGGTGACCGGCCGGCCGCTCGCCGAGGAGATCGACCGGCGGATCGTCCGGCGCATCGGGCTGCGGCACACCTACTTCCCGGCGGCGGGTGACCGGAGCATCCGGGAGGCCCACCCCCACGGTTACCGCAGGGACTCCGCCGACGGGCCGCCGAACGACTTCACGGAGCTGGACCCGTCGGCGGGCTGGGCCGCCGGGCAGATGATCTCCACCAACTCGGACCTCGACCGCTTCTTCACCGAACTGCTGGTCCCGGACCGCCTGCTGCCCGCGGCCCAGCTCGCCCAGATGCGCACCACCGTGCCGGTCGGGGACGGCGGCATGGGCTCCGGACTGGGCGTCTTCAGCCGGCCGCTCTCCTGCGGCGGGGTCTACTGGGGGCACGGCGGCGACATCCCGGGCTACGAGACCCGGGGCGGCGCCACCGAGGGCGGGCGCGCCGTGAACATCGCGGTCACCACCGTCCCGACCGACTACGCCGTGACCCGGCACCTCGAGGACGTCGTGGACGCCGCCCTGTGCCGCTGAGCGGCCCGCCGGGCCCGCGAGCGGTCAGGAGCGGAAGTGGTTCCCCTCGTCGCCGATCACGCCGTTGCCGTGGTGGACGGACAGGCTGGAGTACGTCGCCCGCATGCGCGCGGCCTGGGCGGTCCGCTGCTGTTCGATCAGCAGGCCGTCGGCGTCGTCGAACCCGTGCCGCCGCGCGCGTTCCCGGTTCGCCAGGAAGACCGTGGTGCCGACGGCGGTGCCGACGAGGGCGAGCAGGAACACCAGGACGAGACCCATGACGTCACCCTTCCCCCGGTTCGATGACGTCCAACCGCCGGACGACCAGGGACCTCAGGCGCGGGCCTGCTCGGCGTTCGCACGCCCGTGACCAGCACCGGGACGCGGCCCGCGACGGCGAGGTCCTCGGCCGGAATGCCGGCGTACAGGCGGGCGGTGGCGGGCGGTGATCTCGGCGGACTCGGCGGTGGTGCGCTCGTACGGTTCGCGGCCGGCCGCCATGCGGCGCAGCCGGGAGGCCTCCGCCGGGTCCTGCTCCATCAGACCGGCGGCCGTCAGCTCCTCGATCACGCCCAGGACGAGCGGCTCGCGGGCCTTCGGCGAGCCGGTGACGTCGCGGACGAGGACGTCCCGGGAGATGGAGCCGCCCGCGACCACGACGGCCCGGAGCGTCACGCTCTGGTGGAAGGTGGCCCCGTGGCGGCCCAGCACCTCCTCCAGGAGGGCGCGCGCCGCGTAGTGGGCCAGGGAGATGACCCGGCCGTCGACGGGGGCGGGTGCGACGGCAGGGGCGGTGTCGGGGGCGGCGGTGGTGGGTTTAGCGGTGGGTGTGGCGGCGGTGGTGGGTGAGGCGGCTCCGTACGGGGCGCCTCGGGCATGACTTTCGACAGATCCGGTCCGACGGCGCTCCTCATAGGGTCGTGGGCATGCGGATGACTGGGGTGGCGCTGCCCGTGGTGGCGGCGGGGTGTATCGGGCTCGGTGTCACCAGCCTCTGGTGGGTGCTGCCCGCGATCGGGCTCTCCTTCCTGGCCGGGCTGCGGATGGAGCGGGTACGGCCGGCGGCGGTGGTGTTCGCCGTCCTGGTGGTGGTCGGGGTGCTGGTGGTCGGGTCGGTGCCCTCCTGGATCGTCATGGGTCTGCGGTTCGTCGCGCTCGCGGTGAGCGCCGGGATGGGCCCGTGGCTGCTGGGCCGGTTCTGGCGGCAGTCGCAGGAGCTCGTGCGCGCCGGCTGGGAGCGGGCCGAGCGGCTGGAGCGCGAGCAGCGACTCGTCGCCGAGCAGGCCCGGCTGCGCGAACGGGCCCGGATCGCCCAGGACATGCACGACGCGCTCGGGCACGACCTCAGCCTGATCGCGCTGCGCGCCGGGGCCCTCAAACTCGCCCCCGACCTGGCCCGGCCGCACCGGGAGGCCGCCCAGGAGATCAGGGCGGGCGCGGCCGCCGCCGTCGAGCGGCTCGGCGAGGTGATCGGCATCCTGCGTGACGGGGACGAGAACGGGGACGGCACCTGCGCGACCCGCGGGCCGGCCGACTCGGACATCCCGCACCTGGTCGCCGAGGCCGCCGCAGCCGGTCTGGACGTTCGCACGGAGATCACCGGGGAGCCGGACGGGCTCCCTCGTGCCATCGAGCACGCCGCGTTCCGGGTGGTGCAGGAGGCCCTGACCAACGCCGCCAAGCACGCGCCGCGAGCGGCCGTCACCGTGGAGGTGGCCTACGCGGCCGACGGCGCCCGCCTCCGGGTGGCCAACGGACCCACACCTCTGCCCGCGGCCACCGTCGTCGGAGCGGCGTCGTCGGCGCCCGCGTCAACCCCGCGCGGCGCAACGCCCACCGGAGGCCGTGGCCTGGTCGGACTGGCCGAGCGCGTCCGGCTCGCGGGCGGCACCTTCGCCCACGGGGCCCGCCCGGACGGCGGGTTCGAGGTCGTGGCCGACCTGCCGCGCCGGGCCGCCGGGCCCGTCCCGCTGGTGCCCGCCGCCCCGTCGTCGCCGGTGCGCGAGCTGCGACGGGCACGGCGCAGGGTGGGGCGGACGCTGGCCGCCGTGGTGCTCGTCCCGCTGGCGACGGCCGTGCTGCTGACCGTGGGCCTGCGAGTATGGACGTTCTACGTGGTCGGCCTGTCGGTACTGGACCCGGAGGTCTACGCCTCCCTCCAGGTGGGGCAGGACCAGGCCTCGGTCGAGCGAGTGCTGCCGGGCCACCGGCTGCCGTACCGACCGCCGAGCGGGCCGTCGACGCCGACGCCGCCGACAGGGGAAGGGGTCTCCTGCGTGCACTACGCCATCACCGCCCAGCTGTTCGTGGACCGGGCCGGCGACGCCTACCGGCTCTGCTTCCGGGACTCCCGGCTGGTCTCCCGCGACGTGCTCGTCTCCTGACCGCCCGCCGCAGCGCCGCCCGCCGCAGCACCTGCTGCCGCACACCTCTTCCTCCACCACCTCCGTACCGAGCGACCGACAGGAGCCACCGATGACCACCACGCCGATCCGGGTGCTGCTCGCCGACGACGAGCCCATGATCCGCGCGGGGCTGCGTGCGGTGCTCGCCACCGACCCGGGCATCGAGATCGTCGCCGAGACCGGGGACTGCCGGGAGGCCGTCGAACTGGTCCGGCGCCACCGGCCGGACGTCGCCGTGCTGGACATCCGGATGCCCGGGACGGACGGCATCACGGCCGCCGCCGAGATCCGCCGGAACGGCCTGGCCACCGGAGTACTCATGCTGACCACCTTCGGTGAGGACGACTACATCCTGCGCGCGCTCAGCGGCGGCGCGAACGGCTTCCTGATCAAGTCCGGCGAGCCCGAGGAACTGCTCGCCGGGGTGCACGCGGTGGCGGAAGGAGCGGCCTACCTCTCACCCAAGGTGGCCGCCCGGGTGGTCGCCCACCTGGCCGCCACCGGGGCCGGCGGCCCCGCCGACCGGCGCGCCGGCGCCCGGGAACAGGTGGCCGCCCTGACCACCCGGGAACGGGACGTACTGACGCTGATCGCCGCCGGGCTGTCCAACGGCCAGATCGCCCGTCGGCTGGGGGTGGTGGAAGGCACCGTGAAGGCCCATGTGAGCTCCATCCTGGCGAGGCTGGGCGTGGCCAACCGGGCGGCCGCCGCCGTCCTCGCCCACGAGGCCGGGCTGACCCTCGGCGCGAACTGCGCCGGCGGCCCGCGGGACTGAGCCTGCCGCGCCCGGGGCCGTGCCGGAGCACGAGCCCGTGGCGGAGCCCGTGCCCGCGCCCGGTGCCGACGGTATCGACGGTGCCGACAGCAGCCATCCGAGGACGGGCGCCCCGGCCAGGGCCGTCACCAGGGCAGTGGCCGCCGGCCGCAGGGCGAGGACCACCGCCGCCGTGACCGTGCCGCCGAGCGCGGCACCGGCGAGCACGTCGTGCGGGTAGTGCACCCCGGCCGCCACCCGCAGCGCGGCCGTGGCACCGCCGACGGGTATGACCAGCAGCGCCCACCGCGGGCGCAGCAGCACCAGCCCCGTCGCCAGCGCGACCGCCAGGGTGGCGTGGTTGCTCGGGAACGACCAGTCGCCCGGCGGAGGACAGTCGGCTACCGCCGTGCCCGGCAGCCCGGCCAGTGCCCGGCAGGGCCGCTCCTCGTCGAGGAGCACCTTCAGTACCTCGCTCGCCCCGTAGGCCAGCACCGTGCCGAGCCCCACCAGCACCACCCCCGCGACCACCCCGGCGGCCCGCCGCCCCCGGGCCGTCCACCAGCAGAACGCCAGCAGGAGCCCCAGCACCAGCAGCCCGACCTCGGTGGCCGGCTCCAGCAGCGAGGCCACCGCGCTCGGGGTGTCGCCGACGGCCTCCACCACCCGCCGGTAGCCGCCGGCCGACCACCCGGCCGAGACCCGCACGGGCCCCGACCCGCCGCCCCGCTCCGGCACCAGCCACGCCACCACCCCGGCCCCCGCACCGAGCAGGGCCGCGGCCAGGACGGGCCTGGACCTGGGCCTGGGCCTGGCGGTGGCCCCTCGCCCGCCCGCCTTCCGCGGTGTGCTGTTCTGCCTCGAATTCCCGTCCGTGTACGTCATGGTCCGGACGGTAGAAGCCGAGACCCCCTGGCCGCCCGACCCGAAAGTCATGCCGTGCCCCTGACGATGGTCAGGGTTGACAGCACATCACAGGGCGACGGCCGGCCAAGTGGCCGTCCGTGCCGGCTCCCCCCCCGGCTCGCCCTCCCGCCCGCCCGCCTTCCCGCCTTCCCACCCGCTTCGCCGGTTCCCCCGACCGCGTCGTGCTCGTCCTCCCGGGCGTCGGGTACACCCCCGCCCGGCCGCTCCTCCACTTCGCCCGCTCGGGGCTCCTCCGACACGGTTGGACCGTCCAGGAGGTGTGGTGGCAACTCCCCGACGAATTCTGCACGTTCGAGCCGGCGGCCCGGATCGCCTGGGCCGAGCGGACCGTGCGGCGATTGCGAGGAACGTGCGGCGGATTCACGCGGAAGAGCGGTCACCGCCGCCCCGGGAACCCGTGGCGCCGACTGCCGAGGGTGGCGGCCAGGGAGGCGGCCAGGAGGACGAGGGCGGACCAGGGCAGGGCGGTCGGGCCGGCGTGGTCGAGGAGGAGGCCGCCGGCCAGGCCACCGGCGGCGATGCCGAGGTTCCAGCAGGTGACGAGCAGCGACTGGGCGATGTCCCCGGCCGGGCCGGCCGCGTCGGCGATGGCGGTCTGGAGGAGGGTGGCGACGCCACCGAAGCCGAGGCCCCAGAGCGCGGCGGCGGCGTAGGCCGGCCAGCCGGTCGAGCCGAGCAGGGCGGCGGCGAGGAGCAGCGCCGCGGCGGCGAGGAGGACGGAGGCCACGATGGTCAGCGGCCGCAGGTGCCGGTCGATCAGGACGCCGGTGCCGAGGATGCTCACCAGCGAGGACAGCCCGATGACGAGCAGGACGGTGTCCGTCCGGCCGTCGAGCCCCAGCGGTGCGAGCAGCGCGGCGACGTACGTGTAGAGGACGTTGTGGGCGAGGACGAAGGTCGCCGTGACGGCCAGGACGGCGGCCACGCCGGGCATCCGCAGTACCCGCCGGACGGGGATCCGGGCCTGGTCGGCCGGGCTGGGCAGTTGCGGGAGCACGAGCAGCATCCAGCCGGTCAGTGCCGCGGCGATCAGGCTCATCAGCCCGAAGGTGATCCGCCAGCCCACCAGATCGGCGAGGAGGGTGCCGGCGGGCACGCCCACCGACAGGGCCACCGTCGAGCCGGTCATGGCGACGGCCATCGCCCGTCCGCGCTGCTCGGGCGCGACGATGCCCCGGGCGTACCCGGCCAGCAGCGCCCAGAGCAGCCCCGCGACCAGACCGGCCGCGAACCGGGCGGCCATGGTGAGCGGGTAGCTCGGCGAGACGGCGGTGACGGCGTTGGCCGCGGCGAAGCCGCCGACGGCGACCAGCAGCAGGCGTTTGCGCGGCAGGCGACCGGTGACGGAGGTCAGCGGGATGGCGGCCGCGATGGAGCCGACCGCGTAGACGGTGACGGACTGCCCGGCGGCGGACTGGCTGACGCCGAGGTCGGCGCTCATCGCGGGCAGCACCCCGGCGGGTAGGGCCTCGGTCATGATCGTGACGAATCCGCCGGTGCTCATGGCCAGCAGGGCGGGCCAGGGCAGCTTCGGTGCGGCGGCCACCGGTCGGTCGGGGGTGCGGAGTTCGGGAGTGGGCATGGGCCCGATCGTCTATCGTTGACATACGTGTCAAGGTCCAGTCGGGACGGCATCGGACCGGAGTGAGGGTGGTCACACATGCGCATCGGTGAACTCGCCCGGCGGGCGGAGACCACTCCGCGCCTGCTGCGCTACTACGAGCAGCAGGGACTGATCACGCCGCACCGCGAGGCCAACGGCTACCGCGAGTACGACGAGTACCTCGTGGACAGGGTGCTGCAGATACGGGGGCTGCTGGACGCGGGGCTGCCGACCCGGATCATCAAGCAGATCCTGCCCTGTCTGGACACCCCGCGGACGATCCACTTCGCCGACGCCACGCCGGACATGCTCGACACCCTGGAGTCCGAGACGGACCGGATGACCCGCCGGATCCAGTGCCTGACGCGCAACCGGGACGCCATCCGGGAGTACCTGGACGTGGTCAGAGGCCTGTCCGACCAGCCGACCGACCGGCCGACCGAGCCGCTGACCTCCCGCCCGGAGGTCGCCGCTTGACCTTGCCACCGGTGTCAAGGTCGGATCCTGTCGCCATGACCGAATCCCCGATCCGCCACACCGCCTTCGGCGACGGCACCCCGATCGTCCTGATCCACGGCTACACCGTCGACCACCGCGTGCTGCTCCCGCTCGAACCCGCCTTCGCCGACCGCCCCGGCTGGCAGCGCCTCTACCTCGACCTCCCCGGCCACGGCGCCAGTCCCCGGCTGCCGGGCCGGGCCTCGGCCGGCGCGCTCGTCGAGGCCGTCTCCGGATGGATCGAGGAGCGGGTCGGCCGGCGGCCCTTCGCCGTGGTCGGGCAGTCCTTCGGCGGCCAGCTGGCCAGGGCGGTGACCGCGCGGTTCGGCGAGCAGGTGCTGGGCTCGGCGCTGCTGGTGCCGGTGGTGCGCTGGGGAGCCGACCGGTCCCTGCCCGAGGAGTCCGTGGTCGAACGCGACGACGACCTCCTCGCCCGGCTCCCGGCCGCCGACCGCGAGCTGTTCCGGTACGTCATGGCCCGCCACACCACCGTGAGTTGGGAGCTCTTCGAGCGCTACGTCCGGCCGGGCTGGGAGGCGCACGACCGGGCGGCCGCCGCCGAGCTCGAGGGCGACTTCCTGCTGCCGCACTGGCCCGAACACCGGGCCGCGCCGCCGCACCGCGGCCACCACCTGCTGGTCACCACCCGGCAGGACGCCCTGGTCGGCTGGCGCGACCAGCTCGCCCTGCTCGACCACTACCCCCGGATGACCGCCGCCGTCCTGGACGGTGTCGGCCACAACCCCCAGGTCGAGGCCGCCGGGACCGTCCGCACCCTGTTCGGCCACTGGCTCGACGCACTCCGCCGCTGAGGCCCGGCCCCGGGAAGGCCGACGGCCCCGCGACCGGTCGTTCCGGTCGCGGGGCCGTGCGCCGCCATCGTCGCGCCCGCCGTGGTCACCGTCGTCCCCGTGCACCACCACCGTCGTCGCCGTCGTCGCCGTCGACGCCGTCGACGCCGAGGTCTCCGCCGGGGCCCGACCCCGGCGGGCCCGGGCTCAGCCGATGGAGCGGGGGAGACGGGTGGTCAGGTAGAGGATGGTGAAGGAGCCGAGGAGCTGGATGCCCAGGCACAGGGCGAGGGCGCGGTCCATGCCGAGGACGGGGGAGAGCGAGAGGTAGAGCGTGCCGAGGGTGGCGACGCCGAGGGCGAGGCTGGCCTGCTGGCCGGTGGCGAGGACGCCGCTGCCGACGCCGGCCCGCGCGGCGGGCACCTTGGAGAGGACGACCCGGAACAGCGGGGTGCCGATCAGGCCCTGTCCGATGCCGGCGAGGGCGACGCCCGGGGCCATCCGCAGCGGGGAGAAGTGCGACCAGTCGGCCAGGACGGTCAGGGCGAGGGTGGCGAGGCCGGCGGCCTGGACGACGGCGCCCGCGCTGAGCACCCGGCTGCCCCAGCGGCCGATCAGCCGCGGGCCGGCGAGCGAGGCGGTGAAGTAGCCGACCGCCATCGGGACGAGCGCCCAGCCGGCCGCGACCGGGCCGAGCCTCAGGCCCTGCTGGAGGGCGACGGCGATGACGAACATGAAGCCGCCGAAGCCCGCGAAGTAGGGGAGCGCGATGCCGAGGCCGCGTCGCATCTCCGGGATGCGCAGCAGGGACGGCGGCACCAGCGGGGTGTCCCCGCGTCGTTCGGCGCGGCGCTCGACGGCGACGAAGGCGACGGCGAGGACGGGGAACAGCACGAGCAGCACCCAGGACCAGAGCGGCCAGCCGGCGGCCCGGCCCTCCATCAGCGGGATGAGCAGGGAGAGCAGCGTGGCGGTGAGCAGGACGGTGCCGGGGACGTCGACCCGGGCGGCCGCGGTGGCCCTGCTCTCCGGGACGTAGCGGACCGCGAGCACCACGGCGAGCAGCGCGAAGGGCGTGTTCAGCAGGAACACCGAGCGCCAGCCGGTGCCGAACAGGTCGGCGGCGACCAGCATTCCGCCGAGCACCTGCCCGATCACCACCGCGATCCCGCCGACCGCGCCGTAGACGCTGAGCGCGCGGCCGCGCCGGGCGCCCTCGGTGGCGGCGGTGATGGTGCCGAGCACCTGCGGGATCAGCAGCGCGGCCGAGGCGCCCTGGGCGGCCCGGGCGGCGACCAGGGACCAGGCGTCGGGGGCGAGACCGCAGGCCAACGAGGTGAGGGCGAACGCGACGGCGCCGTGGACGAAGAGCCGGCGGCGGCCGTAGCTGTCGCCGAGGCGCCCGCCGAGGACGAGCAGCACGGCGAAGGCGATGCCGTAGCCGGCGGCGACCAGTTCCAGGACGGCGGGCCCGGCGGCCAGGTCGTGGTCGATGGTGGGCAGGGCGACGTTGACGATGAAGAAGTCGAGCATCGGGAGGAAGGCGCCGAGCAGGACGGTGACCAGCCCGGCGGTGCCGAGGGTGCCGGCGGCGGGACCGGCGGCGGGGCCGGTGGGGCCGCCCGGTCCGGGGGTGGTCGTACGGGCGGCCGCGGTGCCCGGGGTGGTGGCGGTGCGGCCCGATGCGGGGGCGACGGCGAGTTGTTGGGTCACGGGTCCTACGATCCGCCGCGCCGTACCCTGGTACCAGAGTGTGGTTATCCAGGTATAAGAAGTACCTGGCAACAGGCTGACGGCTGACGCATGCTGGGGAGCATGAGTCTCGCCACGCCCCCCGCGCAAGCCCGCACCGGTTCGGCCGGTCCGCGCCCGGCCACTCCCGACGACGCCCGCCGGCACGAGCTGGCCGCGTTCCTGCGCAGCCGCCGCGAGCGTCTGGCGCCCGAGCAGGTGGGCCTGCCGATGACCGGCCGCCGCCGGACGCCGGGGCTGCGCCGGGAGGAGGTCGCGCAGCTCGCCGCGGTCGGGGTGACCTGGTACACGTGGCTGGAGCAGGGGCGGGACATCCAGGTGTCCACCCAGGTGCTGGACTCGGTGGCCCGGGCGCTGCTGCTGGACCCGAGCGAGCGCACCCACCTGTTCACCCTGGCCGGCGCCGACGACCCGGCGCCGCTGAAGGAATGCCCCTCGGTGACCCCGAGCGTGCGGCTGCTGCTGGACCACCTGGCGCCGTTCCCGGCCATGGTGCTCAACTCCCGCTACGACGTACTGGCGTACAACGACCAGTACGCCGCGATCGTCGGCGACCTCGACCGACTGGCCCCCGAGGACCGGAACCTGATGTGGATGGCGTTCACGCCCTCGCGCTTCCGGGAGGTGCTGGTCGACTACCGCACCGAGCGCCTCGGCATCATGGCCCGGTTCCGCTCGGGGATGGCCGACCACAGCTCGGATCCGGCCCGGAAGGCGCTGCTGGCCCGGATGCTCAAGGCCTCGCCGGAATTCGCGGAGCTCTGGCAGCGGCACGACGTGAAGCGGCCGGGCAACGGGATCAAGCGCTTCCAGGTGCCGGGCGTCGGGCTGTTGCGCTGCGAGTACACCAACTTCTGGCTCAGTCCGCAGCTGGGGACGCGGCTGATCACGTACACCCCGCTGGACGACGAGACCCGCGCGCTGATGGACGAGCTGCCCACCCGGCGGGGCAGGTCCTAGGCGGCCCGAACCGCCGCGTCCCGGCCGAGCCACAGGCACACCACGGCGAGCGGCAGTTCGATGCAGGAGGCCATGACCAGCGCGGCGAGCATCGCCACGCCCGGTCCGGCGCAGGCGATGTCGGCCAGCGCGTCCCCGGTGAGCAGCAGGGCCACCGCCGCGCCGGCCCAGAGGGCGGCGGGGCTGCGCCGGCGCAGCAGCCCGTCCAGCGAGAGCAGGGCGGCGAACTCGGTGAGGTCGAGCACGACCCAGGGGGTCTCGTGGCAGACGGCGAGGACCGCCAGCCAGGGCAGCAGCGCGACCGCGGCCAGGAGGGGGAGCCGGGCGAGGCGCGCGGGCGGGACGTACGAGGAGGCGGGGCGGGCGGCGAGGACGGCGGTGCTCATGCGGCACCCCGGTCCCGGTGGCGCACCCGCTCCAGCGGAAGGCGCTCGGCCGTTCCGCCCGCCGGGTGTTCGACCCGCACCGCGTCGAAGGGGCCCTCGGCCCAGGCGATCCAGAACCGGCCGGCCACCGTGACCACCTCGGCCGTCGACCGCACCCGGCGCAACGGCCGCCGCCCGGTGAACACCACCGCGGGCGCGGCGCCGTCGGCCGCCAGCCGGCCCCAGGCCAGCACGTGCCGACTCCGCCCGGCGGACGGGCAGCGCCGGGCCCCGCGCAGCAGGTACGGGGTGAGCCGGGCGGCGACCACGACGTCGGTCAACTCCCCGTACTGGTAGAGCTCCAGCGCGGCCCGGCCGCGGCCGGACCCGACGCTGCGGACCGACCAGGGCCCGGCCCCGGCCGGCAGCGCGTCCTCCGGCAGCGTGCCCTCGAAGAGCGTCGTCGGGAACAGCGCGCCCTCGGACGGCGCCCCCGCCGGCAGCGCCCCCGCCGGCGCCGGCGCTCCGGAAGCACCCCCGGGGCCGGGCCGCCCGTGCGGCGGAGTGATGGAGTGCGATGCAGTGCTCGTCATGTCCCCAAGCCTTCCGCCGGGACCCCCGTCCTGTCGGTGGTGCCCCACACCGAATCAGGGGTGTACTTAGCTACACCCCCACCCGGCACCCCCCTTCATGGCGGCTCGTGATCACCGGGCCCTACGCTGTCCGCCATGTCCTCCACCACGTTGCGCCGAGCGCTCGTCAGGAGCCTCCGGCGCCCACCGTGGTCGCCCGAGGTCTGGCGGGACGTCCGCTTCACGGCCGCCGGAATCCCCATGGCGCTGCCGGTCTGGCTGGCCGTCACCGAGTCGACGCTGCTCCTCCCGGTGCTCGTCGCCGTCCTGCTCTGCACCCGCCCGCTGACCGCCGTCCAGCGCGGTCGGCTGCGCGCCCTGCACGGGGTGGAGGTGCCGCCGCTGCGCCCGCCGACCGGGCGCCAGGTCTGGCTGCTGGGGATGACCTGGCGTCAGGTGCTCCACCACCTGGTGGCCGGCCCGCTGCTGGCGGCGGGCGCGCTGGTGGTGCTGTACGCCTGGGCGGCCGCCGTGGTGCTGGCCACCGTGTACGGCTGGATGTGGCTGCTGCCCGCCGGCACGGCGCTGCGCTCCGGCCTGGCCGGGGAGGACGTCGTACTCACCCTCGGCGGGTTGCTGCTGCTGGCGGCCCTCCCCTCGGCGGGCACCCAGCTGGCCCGGCTGGAGGTGTGGGTGGCCCGGCGGCTGCTCGGCCCGGACCGGGCGGAGGCCCTGGAGCGGCGGGTCGAGGAGATCGCCGAGAGCCGGGCCGGGCTGGTCGACGCGGTGGACGCCGAGCGCCGCCGGATCGAGCGCGACCTGCACGACGGCGCCCAGCAGCGCCTCACCTCCCTGGCGATGAACCTGGGCCTGGCCCGGCGCACCCTCAAGGACCTCCCGCCCCACGTCATGCAGGTGATCGTCGAAGCGCACGTGGAGGCCCAGGCGGCCATCGACGAGCTGCGCGACCTGGTCCGCGGCCTGCACCCGGCCGTCCTGGAGGACCGCGGTCTGGACGCGGCGCTGTCCGGCATCGCCGCCCGGGCCCCGCTGCCGGTGCGCCTGGACGTCGACCTCTCCGAGCCGGTCGCCCCGACCGTCGAGGCGGTCGCCTACTTCACCGTCTCCGAGGCGCTCACCAATGTGGCCAAGCACGCCCGCGCGCAGCAGGTCGACCTCTCGGTGCGGACGGCCGACGGCCGGCTGCGCCTGGTCATCAGCGACGACGGCGTGGGCGGCGCGGACGCCTCGCGCGGCACAGGGCTCACCGGTCTGCGCAAGCGCGCCGCCTCGGTCGACGGCACGCTGTCCGTTCTCAGCCCCCTCGGGGGCCCCACCACCATCACCGTGGAGTTGCCGTGCGCGCTGTGATCGCCGAGGACTCGGTCCTGCTGAGGGTCGGCCTGGTCAAGGTCCTGGAGGCGGTGGGCTTCGAGGTCGTGGCCGCCGTCGGGGACGCCACCGAACTGCTGGCCGCCGTCGAGGAGCACCGCCCGAAGGTGGTGGTGGCCGACGTCCGGATGCCCCCGGGGTTCAGCGACGAGGGGGTGAAGGCGGCGATGGTGATCCGCCGGCAGTGGCCGGACACCGCCGTCCTGCTGCTCTCCCAGTACGTGGAGGAGCGCTACGCCGCGGACCTGCTGGCGACCAACACCAGTGGCGTCGGCTACCTGCTCAAGCAGCGGGTGGCCAATGTCGACGACTTCGTGGACGCGCTCCAGCGGGTCGCCGAGGGCGGCACCGCGCTGGACCCCGAGGTGGTCGCCCAGCTGCTGGTGCGCCGCCACCGGGATCCGCTGGAGAAGCTGACCCCGCGCGAGCGCGACGTGCTCGCCCTGATGGCGGAGGGCCGGTCCAACGCCGCGATCGCGGGTTCGCTGGTGGTCAGCGACAGCGCGGTGGCCAAGCACATCAACTCGATCTTCACCAAGCTCGACCTGCCGCCGGCCGACGACAGCCACCGCCGGGTGATGGCGGTGCTGCGCTTCCTGGAGGTCGGGTAGCGGTGAAGGGGGCGAAGGGGGCGAGGGGCTGGCGGGCCGTCGGGACGGTCGTGATCGTGCTGGTCATGCTGGGTGCCGGACTGCAGACCTGGTCGATGGCGGTCCAGCAGCGCACCAGCACGACCCGGCCGTACGACCTGGCGATCCACCGTCTCCAGCTGGAGACCGGCAACGCCTCGGTCCGGGTGCGGGCCGGGCGGGAGGGCCGTGTGGTGGTCCGGCAGAGCCTGGACTGGCTGGTGCGCAAACCGGTGGTGTCCACCGTCTTCGACGGTGACGTGCTCACGGTCGGGATGCGCTGCCGGCAGGTCCTGCCGTTCGCGGACTTCGGCTGCGGCGCCGAGATCGAGCTGGAGGTGCCGGCCGCGACGGAGGTGTCCGGCTCGGTGGGCTCCGGCTCCGTCCAGGTGGAGGGCCTGAGCGGGGACGTGCGGATGGAGCTGACCTCCGGGCAGCTGTTGCTGTTCGACACCTCCGGGGACGTGTCCTTGCACGCCACCTCCGGCCAGGTGCGGGGCACCAACCTGAGCATGCGGCGGGTGACGGCGCAGGTCGTCTCGGGCTCGGTGCAGCTGGGCTTCGCGAAGGCCCCGCGCGAGGTGGACGCCACGGCCACCTCCGGTTCGGTGGAGCTGACCGTGCCGAAGGGCAGCCGGTACGCCGTCTCCAGCGAGATCGGCAGCGGCAACGGCCGGATCGACCCGCGGCTGGCGGACCCGGCCAGCCCGAACCGGGTGCACACCGCGGTCACCTCCGGATCGATCACCGTCGTCCCGGCGGCGTCGGAGCCGCAGGAGCAGCCGATGCCGCCGATGTCGCCGATGTCGCCGATGTCGGCGGAGCAGACGGGGCCGACCGGGCCCGCGGAGTCGTCATCGCCCTCCATGGCGCCGACGCCGCCGTCGGCTCCGTAGCGGGAGCGCCGCGGAGCGGGCGGCGGCCGCTCGTCCGGGCGGGGGACGGGTGGGGGACAATGGAGAGTCCCGTCCCCATCACCCGAGGTCAGCCGCGCATGACAGCCACGCCCGCACCCACCGCGCCCGACACCGAGTTCGCGCCGCTCGACATCGGCCCGATCCAGGTGTGGCCGCCCGTCGTGCTGGCGCCGATGGCCGGCATCACCAACGCGCCGTTCCGCACCCTGTGCCGTGAGCAGAGCGGCGGCCGCGGCCTGTACGTCTCGGAGATGATCACCACCCGGGCGCTGGTCGAGCGCAACGCCAAGACCATGCAGCTGATCAAGTTCGACCCGAGCGAGAAGCCGCGCTCGATCCAGCTGTACGGGGTGGACCCGGTGACCGTCGGCAAGGCCGCCCGGATGATCTCCGAGGAGGGCCTGGCCGACCACATCGACCTCAACTTCGGCTGCCCCGTCCCCAAGGTCACCCGCAAGGGCGGTGGCTCGGCACTGCCGTACAAGCGCAACCTGCTGCGCGAGCTCCTGCGTGAGGCCGTCGCCAACGCCGGCGACCTGCCGGTGACCATGAAGATGCGCAAGGGCATCGACGACGACCACCTCACCTACCTGGACGCCGGCCGGATCGGCGCCGAGGAGGGCGTGGCGGCGATCGCCCTGCACGGGCGCACCGCCGCCCAGCACTACGGCGGGACGGCGGACTGGTCGGCGATCGCCCGGCTGCGCGAGTCCGTCCCGGCGCACATCCCGGTGCTGGGCAACGGGGACATCTGGTCGGCCGACGACGCGGTGCGGATGATGCGCGAGACCGGCTGCGACGGCGTGGTGGTGGGCCGCGGCTGCCTGGGACGGCCGTGGCTGTTCAGGGACCTGGTCGCGATCTTCGAGGGCGACGTGGACTACGCCCGCCCCGACTTCGGCTACGTGGCCGAGGCGATGGTCCGGCACGCGCAGCTGCTCGGGGAGTGGCTGGGCGACGAGGCGCGCGGCGTGATCGACTTCCGCAAGCACGTCGCCTGGTACACCAAGGGCTTCTCGGTCGGCTCCGAGCTGCGGGTGAAGCTGGCCGGCTCGTCCTCATTGGCCGAACTGGCCGAAACCCTCTCCCAGGTGGAGCAGTCCCAGGGCTGGCCGGACGGTGCGGACGGCCCGCGCGGGCGGACCAGCGGCAACAACCGGGTGGTCCTGCCCGAGGGCTGGTTGGACGATCCGTATGACTGCGCCCGACCGGGCGTTGACGCCGAATCGGACACATCTGGCGGATGATCTATACGGAACAGCGAAAACGACCCTGCGAGGCCGAATGCCACTAGGTCCCAGCCCTCTTGTCCATCCTGGACAAGAGGGCTCCTTTTCGGCGCTCGAACGTCACGGAGCGAGCACGTTTCCGGACAGTGTGCGACGATCGGCGGAGGCGTTCTACGTTCGACCCGTGAGATGCGCTGGTGACGCTTGCCACACGGGGTGGGGGCTGACGGCCGGTCAGTGGACGAAGTGGACAGGTCGGCTGTGAATCGCTTCCCGAAGTCGGTCGGCCGGTGATCGGGCGATCCGGGTGCAGGAAATCAAGCCGGGGCAACGCCATGGACCCGCGGTCGTTACGGTGCGTCCGGATCGTACGATCTTCGGGCTCGCTTGCATTCAAGAGTTGAACGCTGGCTCGCGTCAGGCGGACGATTTCACCAACAGAGGTGAACGCCTTTATGTGCATTCGATCTAGCGGGTTACCGCTTGGTACCGGCCTCGGGTGGCCTATTCAGGGCAGAGAAGTGCCTTCGAAATGGGTATGTTCTCCGGCGTCAGGGCAACCGCGTACGAGGAGACCGACCCGTGCCGTCCCAGCAGAAGTTTGTTTACTCCTTCACCGAAGGAAACAAGGACCTCAAGGATCTTCTCGGCGGCAAGGGCGCGAACCTGGCCGAGATGACCAACCTGGGCCTCCCCGTCCCTCCGGGGTTCACCATCACCACCGAGGCCTGCAAGGTCTTCCTGGAGACCGGCAGTGAGCCGGCCTCGCTGCACGAGGAGATCAGCGCCCACCTGGACGCCCTCGAGCAGGAGATGGGCAAGAAGCTCGGCCAGGCCGACAACCCCCTCCTGGTCTCGGTGCGCTCCGGCGCGAAGTTCTCCATGCCCGGCATGATGGACACCGTCCTCAACATCGGCCTCTCCGACGCCTCGGTGGCCGGCCTCGTCGCCCAGTCCGGCAACGAGCGCTTCGCCTGGGACTCCTACCGCCGCCTGGTCCAGATGTTCGGCAAGACCGTGCTGGGCGTCGACGGCGAGCTGTTCGAGGAGGCCCTGGACGAGGCCAAGCACGCCAAGGGCACCGTCAACGACCTGGACCTGGACGCTTCCGACCTCCGGGAGCTGGTCGAGGTGTTCAAGGGCATCGTCGAGCGCGAGACCGGCCGGGCCTTCCCGCAGGACCCGCGCGAGCAGATGGACCTCGCCGTCCACGCGGTCTTCCACTCCTGGAACGGCGACCGCGCCCGGCTGTACCGCCGCCAGGAGCGCATCCCGAACGACCTCGGCACCGCGGTCAACGTCTGCACCATGGTCTTCGGCAACCTCGGCGAGGACTCCGGCACCGGCGTCGCCTTCACCCGCGACCCCTCCACCGGCGCCCAGGGCGTCTACGGCGACTACCTGTCCAACGCCCAGGGCGAGGACGTCGTCGCCGGCATCCGCAACACCCTGCAGCTGTCCGAGCTGGAGAAGCTCGACAAGAAGTCGTACGACGAGCTCATGGCGATCATGCAGAAGCTCGAGAACCACTACCGCGACCTCTGCGACATCGAGTTCACCATCGAGCGCGGCAAGCTCTGGATGCTGCAGACCCGCGTGGGCAAGCGCACCGCCGCGGCCGCCTTCCGGATCGCCGTCCAGCTGGTCGACCAGGGCCTGATCGACCTGGACGAGGCCCTGATGCGGGTCACCGGCGGCCAGCTCTCGCAGCTGATGTTCCCCCGCTTCGCTCCCAACACCGAGTCGCAGCAGATCGCCTGGGGCCTGGCCGCCTCGCCGGGCGCCGCGATCGGCAAGGTCGTCTTCGACTCGTACACCGCCGTCAAGTGGTCCCGCTCCGGCGAGAAGGTCATCCTGGTCCGCCGCGAGACCAACCCGGACGACCTGGACGGCATGATCGCCGCAGAGGGCATCCTGACCTCGCGCGGCGGCAAGACCTCGCACGCCGCCGTCGTCGCCCGCGGCATGGGCAAGACCTGTGTCTGCGGTGCCGAGGAGCTGGAGGTCGACACCAAGGCCCGCAAGTTCACCACCGCCGACGGCCAGGTGATCCACGAGGGCGACGTCGTCTCCATCGACGGCGCCACCGGCAAGGTCTACCTCGGCGAGGTGCCCGTCCTGCCGTCCCCCGTGGTCGAGTACTTCGAGGGCACCCTGCACGCCGGCGCCGACGTCCAGGGCGGGCTGGTCCAGGCCGTGCACCGGCTGATGTCGCACGCCGACGGCCGCCGCCGGCTGGCCGTGCGCGCCAACGCCGACAACGCCGAGGACGGCTCGCGCGCCCGCCGCTACGGCGCCCAGGGCATCGGCCTGTGCCGCACCGAGCACATGTTCCTCGGCGAGGAGCGCCGCAAGGAGGTCGAGCACCTGATCCTGGCGGACAACGACAAGGACCGCGAGCTCGCCCTCTCCACCCTGCTGCCGCTCCAGAAGGGCGACTTCCTGGAGCTCTTCCAGGCGATGGACGGCCTGCCCGTCACCGTCCGCCTGCTGGACCCGCCGCTGCACGAGTTCCTGCCGGACATCACCGAGCTGTCGGTGCGCGTCGCCCTCGCCGAGGCCCGCAAGGACCCGAACGAGAACGACCTGCGCCTGCTCCAGGCGGTGCACAAGCTGCACGAGCAGAACCCGATGCTGGGCCTGCGCGGCGTCCGCCTCGGCCTGGTCATCCCCGGCCTGTTCGGCATGCAGGTCCGGGCCATCGCCGAGGCCGCCGCCGAGCGCAAGCTGGCCGGCGGGGACCCGCGCCCCGAGGTGATGATCCCGCTGGTCGGCACCGTCCAGGAGCTGGAGCTGGTCCGCGACGAGTGTGAGCGGGTGCTCGCCGAGGTCGCCCAGTCCACCGGCGTCCAGCTGGACATCAAGCTCGGCACCATGATCGAGCTGCCGCGCGCCGCGGTGACCGCCGGGCAGATCGCCGAGGCCGCCGAGTTCTTCTCCTTCGGCACCAACGACCTGACCCAGACGGTCTGGGGCTTCTCCCGGGACGACGTGGAGGCCTCGTTCTTCACCGCCTACCTGGAGAAGGGCATCTTCGGGGTCTCCCCGTTCGAGACCATCGACCGCGACGGTGTCGGCTCGCTGGTCAAGCACGCCGTCGAGGCCGGCCGGGCCACCCGCCCCGACCTCAAGCTCGGCGTCTGCGGCGAGCACGGCGGCGACCCGGAGTCGGTCCACTTCTTCCACGAGGTGGGGCTGGACTACGTCTCCTGCTCCCCCTTCCGGATCCCGGTGGCGCGCCTGGAGGCAGGCCGCGCCGCCATCGAGTCGGCGGGCAGCGACTCGCGCTGAGAGGGTAGGCATCCCCTCCGCACGCGCGGGCACGACTGACCGCTCACCCTCCCGTCGGGAGGGCGTACACCGGAGCTCGGCGCAGGAGAACCGGCGTACGTGACACGGCCGGGCGGGAACGGACAACGGCGTCCGTTCCCGCCCGGCCGTTCGCGTCGGGCCCGGACCCGACGGGAACCCACGGCCGGGCGGCGGGCGGTGTGGCGGCGGCCACGTGTGTAGCTCGCCCGGTGCGGCCCGGCCCCCTGCCAAGCTGGACCGCATGACCAACCGCAGAAACCCGCTCGTCGTCGTGGCCGTGCTGATCCTGGCGGTCCTGGCCGGGGTCGGCTACCTCCTCACCGACAAGGGGAGCGGCCACCCCAAGGCCACCGCGAGCCCCGCCACGGGCGCCACCGCCGGCCCCGCGACGCCCGGGTCCACGGCGGCCAAGCCCTCGGCCCCCAAGCCGACCCCGTCCGCCGGGGGCGCCGGCGCCACCCCGGCCCCGGCCGGCACCTGGGTCCCGACCGACCCGGCCATGGCCGACGTCTGCCGCACCAAGCTCCCCAGCCAGGCCCAGGACACCCTCGGCCTGATCGCCAAGGGCGGGCCCTACCCGTACAGCCGCGACGGCATCGTCTTCGAGAACCGGGAGAGCCGCCTCCCCAAGAAGACCGGCGGCTACTACCACGAGTACACCGTGGTCACCCCGGGCTCCAACGACCGCGGCACCCGCCGGGTGGTGACCGGCGACTCCGGCGAGCAGTACTGGTCCGCCGACCACTACGCCACCTTCCAGGAGATCGACTCCCGCTGCTGAGCGGGCCCGCCCGGGCCGCCCGCACCCCACGATCCACCCGCATCCCACCGGCCGCCCGCACCCCACAACCCCCCCCGCATCCCACCGGCCGCCCGCACCGCGCCGGCGCCCCTCACCGCGCCCGCCGCCAGGTGATCCGGGGGTGCGGTGCGTGCGGACCGGTGGTGACCAGGGCCGTCAGCTCGTGGAGCACCGGGGCCGGGTCACGGCGGAGCTGGGCCGGGGTGGTGCGGACCACCGGGAGACCGGCGGCGGTGAGGCGGTTGGCGCGGGCCAGGCCCCGCTCGTGCTCGGCCGGGCGCAGGTGCCAGGCGCGGGAGTCGATCTCCAGGGCCACGCAGGCGTGCGGCCAGTAGGCGTCCGGGACGGCGAGGAACCGGCCGTCCAGGAAGAGCACCGGGTTCCACAACGGGTCCGGCAGCCCGGCGTGCGCCAGCAGTTCGCGGGCCTCGCCCTCCACCACCGACCGCACCCCGACCGTCAGGTCCTCGACCACCCTGGCCACCTGGGGTAGCCCGAGCGCACCCGGCCGGGACAGCAACTGGTCGAGCAGTTCGCCGAGTTCGCAGTGGCGGCGCTGGACGGCCTCCGCGCACAGCGCCCGGAACCGGCGCTGCCCGGTCTCCTTCGGCGCGAGGTCCGCCAGTGCCCGGGCGACCGTGGTGCTCCACAGCCCGTCGGTCCGCTCGAAGCCGCCCGGCATCGCCCCGGAGGCCCGGTGGATCCGGACGAACTCCCGGTCACCCACCCGCCGTTGACCGGGGATCAGGATGTCGACCGCGTTCAGGTCGGACGGGTGGCCGGCGCTCGGCAGGCCGGCCTCGGTCAGCACCGCGAGGCCGGTCAGCAGCACCTCCCCGGACCGTGGCTCGCGCCCCTTCGGCGTCGCGTACGCCAGGGCGGCCCGCAGCTTCTGATGGAACGTCAGTCTCCCGCTCTGGAGGCAGATCACCCGGGGCAGCACCTGCTGCCAGGGCCCGCCCGGACGCAGCCGGTGGGCGATGGTGCCGGAGGGCACCCCGAGGCGGCGCAGTTGCGCCCGGGTGGCGATGTGCTGCTGGTCGGCACCGAGCAGGGCGACCGGGTCGAGGGGATAAGCGCGGGTCATGCCCGGTGACTGCCCGCCGCGATCGGAGGTATGCGAAACATCCCCCGTCGGTGGGGTCGGCGGTCACGGGTGTTGACGCGGCGGCGGTGGAACCGCTGAGCTGGATGCCATATGACCATTCCATCCACCCACCTCGGCCCCGCGCTGGACGCGCTGAACGGCCTCTGCGTGGGCGACGCCCTCGGCGCCCAGTTCTTCGTCCCGGAGACCGCCCGGACCCACCTCACCGCCCGCACCGAACCGCCCGGCCCCTGGCCGTGGACCGACGACACCGAGATGGCCTGCTCGGTGTACGCCGCCCACACCGAGCGCGGCGCGATCGACACCTTCGACCTCACCCACGCCTTCGCGCTGCGCCACGACTTCGACCGCGGCTACGGCCCGGCCGCCAACCGGCTGCTGCGGCTGGTCCGCGAGGGCGGTGACGCGAAGCGGCTGGCCGCCGAACTCTTCGACGGCCAGGGCTCGTACGGCAACGGCGCCGCGATGCGGGTCGCCCCGCTGGGGGCGGCGTACGCCGAGGACCCGGCCGCCGTCGTCCGGCCCGCCGCCGACACGGCCGTGATCACCCACACCCACCCCCAGGCCGTGGACGGCGCGATCGCGGTCGCGGTGGCGGCCGCGTACGCCGTGCGGGCGCGGACCGGGACCACGACGCCGAACACCTTCCTGGCCGCGGTCGCGGCACTCACCCCGCGCGGAGCCGTCCACGACGCCCTGACCGAGGCGATCGGCCTGCTCGCCGAGCCGGATCCGCTGGTCGCCGCGCGGGTGCTCGGCAACGGCAGCCGGACCTCCGCCGTCGACACCGTCCCGTACGCCCTCTGGTGCGCCGCCCGGAACCTGGCCGACTACCGGACCGCGGTGTGGGAGGCGATCGCGGCCGGCGGCGACATGGACACCGTCGCGGCGATCACCGGCGGGGTGGTCGCCGCGCACACCGGCACCGAAGGCATCCCGGCTGCCTGGCTGGCAGCCCGGGAACCGCTGCCCGACTGGCTGCCCCACGCACCGGGAACGGTCCGGCAGGCCCCGACGCGGGGCCTGCTCGAGCCCATGCTGCTGCCCCGCCCCTGCCCGGTGCCGGACGTGGTGTGGACCGAGGAGCAGTGGCGGCGGATCCGGGCAGGGCTGCGCTCCCGCGAGACGGAGCACCGGTGGGAGTCGTACACCGCCGAGGGCGTGCTCCACCTGCACCGCAGCTGGACCGGCTTCGAGATCTGGAGCGTGTCGGTGGCCCCGGCGCGGGGCGGCGGCTGGCGGCCGGTGTCGGCCCTGGTCGAGGTGCATCCCGACCGGTACAAGGGTGCACCCGACCCGGAGCTCCTCGCGCGGATCCTCGACCTGGCCGCCAGGGGCTACGGCTGGTAGCCGCAGCCCCGCTCAGGCCGTGATCATCAGCTGCCCGGCGCCGCTGCCGCCCTGTCTAAGGCACTCCTGGTTGATCGCCGGATCCGGGGCGCTCGGCGAGGTGGCGGCGGCGATCCGCAGCTCGATGATGTCCCGCACGGCCGGCCACTCGTCGTCGAGGATCGAGTAGAACGCGGTGGAGCGCACCACGCCGTCCAGCCCGCGCGAGTGCGCCCGGCGGACGCCCTCGGAGGTCGCGCCGAGCCGCTCGATCGCGGTGCGCGAGCGCAGGTTGCGGGCGTCCGCGCGCAGCGAGATCCGCTGCACGCCCCAGGTCTCGAAGGCGTGGCGCAGCATCAGCAGCTTGGCCTCGGTGTTGATGCCGGTGCCCTGGGCGCGCGGCGAGAGCCAGGTGTTGCCGATCTCGGCCGCGTCCGGGACGGCCGTGGCCGGATCGCCGAACGGGACCCCGGGCGCGGGCGGCCAGACCAGCGGGCCCTGCCAGTAGTCGAGTTCCAGGAACCGGGTGGAGCCGACCACCCGGCCGTCGGCGAGGTTCACTGTCGCGAACGGCAGCGACCGACCCGCGGCCTGGTCGGCGAGCGCCCGCGCGACGTAGTCGCGGGCGGCTTCCAGGCCGTGCGGGACGGGGGTGAAGGCGTAGGTCGTACGGTCCTCGGCGCCGGCCTCGGCGATGGCCTCGGCATGGTGCGCGGCGAGTGGCTCCAGCCGCACGGTGCGGCCGGTGAGGATGACAGGTACGGGCACGGAACCTTGGTCCTTCATCGGTCGGAGGGTGCCTCCCGGGCCGGGGTACGGCACGGGGTGCTCTGGCTGGGTACGCCTGGGCCCGGGTCCGCCGGCCGGTTGCCCGCGCACGCCGGAGGTCCGGTCGGGCGGGGTGGGGGCGGCGGCCCGGAACGGGCGGCGCGGGGTGCCGGAACGGACACGGGTCCTCGGACCGGTCCGGCGGGAAGAGCGAGGGGACAGTGTGCGTCCGCGAGATGGCCGAGAAGGGTACGAGAGCGCGAAGGGAAGCAGGCGGCCAGGTGAAGGCAAGATGCGTCGTGGGTGGCTGGCCGAGCACCGGACCGGGACGTGGCCGACGGCGTTACGGACGACGTGACGACGACGCGACGATGCGAGGCAGCGAGAGGACGATACCCGCCAGAAGGCGGTGCGTCACTTCGCGGCACGCGAATGGCCGCGCGGTCCGTTCGCGTGCCCTGCGGACGGGCCCCCTCCGGGGCCGTGACCAGGGCCGTGACCAGGGGTTCTCGCGCCTGGTGCGATCATGGTCCGGAGCGTTCCCCCGCGGCCGTCGGGCGAGTCCCCGGGGAGCCGCCGGACGGGCCCCGCGGCGGCCCGCGGCGGGAAGTCGGCAGGACCGGGGCCGGGGGCGGGAATTCCGGCGGCGCCCGGCACGCTGGAGAGGACGAGAAGCCGGTCGGCCGGGACGAGCCGGGAGCCGACCGGGACGAGCAGAGGACGGGGTTGGGTGCGCGGTGCGTGACTTCCAGGCGTTGTACGAGCTGGATCAGCGGGGCGTGGCCGCCGTTGCCGCGGCCAACGAGCAGTTGCGCGACACCGGTGCCGGCCTCGTGCTGCTGCAGCACTTCGAGGGCTTCATGGACGCCGGGGAGGCCGGCGGTCAGGTGGTGGCCCACCTGCTGGAGACGGGCGAGCCCCAGGTGGTGGCCCGCTTCGACCACGACCGTCTGGTGGACTACCGGGCCCGCCGCCCGGCGATGGTCTTCGACCACGACCGCTGGACGTCGTACGACCCGCCGGAGATCCTGCTCCAGCTCGTCCACGACGCCGCCGGCGCGCCGTTCCTGCTGCTCACCGGCCCCGAGCCGGACGTCGAGTGGGAGCGCTTCGCGCGCGCCGTCCGCGAGCTGGTGGAACGCTTCGAGGTGCGGCTCTCGATCGACTTCCACGGCATCCCGATGGGCGTGCCGCACACCCGCCCGGTCGGCCTGACGCCGCACGGCAACCGGCTGGACCTCGCCCCGGGCTACCCGCAGTGGTTCGAGCAGGCGCAGGTCCCGGGCAGTGCCCAGGCGCTGGTGGAGTACCGCCTGGGCGAGGCCGGGCACGACGTCCTGGGCTTCGCCGTGCACGTCCCGCACTACGTGGCCCGCTCCGCCTACCCGGCGGCGGCCGTGCAGATCCTGGAGTCGGTGCAGTCCGCCACCGGGCTGGTGCTGCCCGCCACCGGGCTGCGCGAGCGGGTCTCCGAGGTCTACGCCGACATCGAGGAGCAGCTGGCCCAGGGCGACGGCGAGTTGCGCTCGGCGATCCGCGGCATGGAGGGCCAGTACGACGCCGTGGCGGGCGCGGAGGGCCGGGAGAGCCTGCTGGCCGAGCCGGTGGACCTGCCCTCGGCGGACGAACTGGGGCGGCGCTTCGAGCAGTTCCTGGCCGAGCACGAGCGCGGCGCGGAGTAGCGGACCGGGCGCAGCGGCCGGGGCGGGCGGAATCGGCCCTGAATCGGTCGGCCGGGCGGGGTCCGAGGGGCGGATTCCGGCCGGTTACGATGCGTCGGGAGACGATCGGGCCAGGGCGGGAGTCATCGGCCGCGACCGTTCGTTGGCCCCTGATGTGCCCGGGGGACGGGCCGCCGTAAGGAGCCGACCGTGACCCGTATCCCCGGGGGGAGACCATGCCGAGGACCGCACGCCCGACCATCGCCCTGACCGTCGGACTGGCCGCAGTACTGCTGGCCGGCTGCACCGACGACACCGGTTCGGACAGCCGGGGGAGCGGCGCCGGGGGCGGCACGCCCGCCCGCGCGCAGGCCGGGGCGACCTCGTCGCCGACCGCCGCCGCACCGCCCGCCGGCCCGTACGTCGCGCTCGGCGACTCGTACACCGCCGGGATGAAGATCGCCCCGCAGGTCGGCGAGCCGGGCGCCTGCCACCGCTCCGGGGCCAACTACCCGTCCCTGGTGGCGAAGGCGCTCTCGCTCGCCGCCGGGCAGTTCACGGACGTCAGCTGCAGCGGCGCCCGCACCGGGGACCTCATCGGCCCGCAGAAGGTGGCGGACGGGACCAACCCGGCCCAGCTGGACGCGCTGACCGCGGACACCCGGCTGGTCACCCTCGGGATCGGCGGCAACGACGCCGGCTTCATGGAGGTCGTGACGGCGTGCGCCAAGGAGAACCTGGTGGACATCCTCAAGGGCGTGATCACCGACAGCGAGGACCGGATCAGCAACTCGCCCTGCCGCGACCACTACGCCGCCGGCAACGGCACCGACGAGGTCCAGCGCAAGGTGGACGCGGCCGGTGACCGGGTCGGCCAGGTGCTCCAGGACGTCAAGAAGCGCTCCCCGAAGGCCCGGGTGTACGTGATCGGGTACCCGGGGCTGCTCCCGGCCGACCCGGCGAGCTGCCTGCCGGTGCTCGGCAACGCCGTGGCCGCCTCCGACCTGAGCTTCCTGGTGGAGAAGCAGCAGCAGCTCAACGGCATGCTGAAGAAGCGCGCGGAGGCCGCCGGTGCGGTGTTCGTGGACGTCGCCGGGCCCTCGGCCGGGCACGACATGTGCGCGGGGGAGGACCGGCGCTGGGTGGAGCCGCCCCTGCCGGCCCAGGGGCTGGCGCCGATCCACCCCAATGCCAGGGGGCAGGAGGCGGTGTCCGGCGTGGTCCTGAAGGCGATCAGGGGCTGAGGAACGCCCGAGCCGGTACCGGTGCCGGCATCGGTACCGTGCCGGGGACGTAGGGGACGTAGGGGACGTAGGGGACGTACGGGGCGCGCGGGGCCGTGCCGTCCGGGTGGGGCCGACTCGCCGGGGCGGGCACCCGCGCGCCGTGCACCGTTCACGCCCCGGCCCGCGCTCCTTCGCGCGCGGCACACCCCGCGTGTCGGGGGCCCGGCGTACGGTGAGGGGCATATGGATGACACCACGCACCGCCTCGCCGCCCCGATCCCGTACGACCACGCTGCCGAGGCCCGCTGGGTCCCCGAACCCGACAAGCGCCCGGGTCGCACCGCCTTCCAGCGCGACCGCGCCCGGGTGCTGCACTCGGCCGCACTGCGCCGGCTGGCCGGCACCACCCAGGTGGTCGCCCCGATGCGCAGCGACTTCCCGCGCACCCGGCTCACCCACTCCCTCGAATGCGCCCAGGTCGGGCGGGAGTTGGGCGCCGCCCTGGGCTGCGATCCGGACCTCGTGGAGACCGCTTGCCTGGCCCACGACATCGGCCACCCGCCGTTCGGCCACACCGGCGAGGAGGCCCTCGACCAGGCCGCCGAGGCCTGCGGCGGCTTCGAGGGCAACGCCCAGTCGCTGCGCATCCTGACCCGGCTCGAACCCAAGCGCTTCGCGCCCCAGGAGGAGCAGCCCGCCGCCCGGCTCGCCCCCTGGCCGGGCCGCAGCGTCGGCCTCAACCTGAGCCGGGCCGCCCTCGACGCCGCCACCAAGTACCCGTGGACCAAGGGCGCCCACCCCACCGACCCGGCCTCGCCCAAGTACGGCGTCTACGCCGACGACCTGGCGGTCTTCCGCTGGCTGCGGGCCGGCTCCCCGGCCGGCCGCAGGTGCTTCGAGGCCACCGTGATGGACTGGTCCGACGACGTGGCGTACTCCACCCACGACGTCGAGGACGGCCTCCAGGCCGGCCACATCGACCCGGCCGCGCTGCGCGCGCCCGGTGAGCGCGCCGAGCTCTTCAAGGTCGCGGAGCGCTACGCCCGGGACGCCGAGCCGGAGGAGCTGTCCGCCGCGCTGGACCGGCTGCTCGCCCAGGAGTGGTGGCCCCGTTCCTACGACGGCACCGCCCGCGCCCGGGCCGGGCTCAAGGACCTCACCAGCCAGCTGATCGGCCGCTTCTGCCTGGCGGCCGAGCAGGCCACCCGCGCCCGCTACGGCCCCGGCCGGCTCAGCCGCTACGCCGCCGAGCTGGTGGTGCCGAGGGACGTCCGGCTGGAGTGCGCGGTGCTCAAGGCGGTCGCCGTCCGCTACGTCATGCAGCGCGACGAGCAGGCCCAGCTGCGGGCCCGCCAGCGGATCGTGATCGCCGAGCTGGCGTACGTGCTCACCCAGCGCGCCCCCGAGGGGCTGGACCCGGTGTTCGCCGCCCTGTACCGCGAGGCCGAGGACGACCGCGCCGCCCTGCGCACGGTCATCGACCAGATCGCCACCCTCACGGACGCCTCGGCCCTGGCCCTGCACGCCAAGCTGGTCGGCGCCGCCTGGGCGTAGGCCCTGTCCGGCGCCGCCCGGGCGCGGCCGCTCGGCCGCGGCCGCCGCGACTCGAATGCCCGGCCGCCCCAGTAGACTTCCGGGGTGGCCGGGCGGATCAGGGACGAAGACGTACAGGCGGTGCGCAGCGCACTGCCGATCGACGCGGTGGTCGGCGACTACGTACAGCTGACCAACGGTGGCGGCGGCGAGTACAAGGGCGTCTGCCCCTTCCACGACGAGAAGTCCGCCTCCTTCTACGTGAACCCCGCCAAGGGCGTCTTCCACTGCTTCGGCTGCCAGGAGAACGGCGACACCATCGCCTTCCTGATGAAGATCGAGCACTTCACCTTCGCCGAGGCCGTCGAGCGGATGGCCGCCCAGGCCGGCATCACCCTGCGCTACGAGGAGGGCGGCTACAGCCCCCGCCACCAGCAGGGCGAGCGCACCCGGCTGGTCGAGGCGCACAAGGTGGCCGCCGCCTACTACCGGGAGCAGCTGGCCTCGCCGGAGGCGGAGATCGGCCGCCGCTTCCTGGCCGAGCGCGGCTTCGACGAGGAGGCCGCCGCGGCCTTCGGCGTCGGCTACGCCCCCGTGGGGTGGGAGCACCTGGTCCGCTACCTGCGCGGCAAGGGCTTCACCGACAAGGAGATCCTGTTGGGCGGCCTCGCCTCGCAGGGCCAGCGCGGCGGCCTGATCGACCGCTTCCGGGGCCGGCTGGTCTGGCCGATCCGGGACATCGCCGGCGAGGTGGTCGGCTTCGGCGCCCGCCGCCTGCGCGAGGACGACAACGGCCCGAAGTACCTCAACACCCCCGAGACCCCGATCTACAAGAAGTCCCACGTGCTGTACGGCATCGACCTGGCGAAGAAGGAGATCGCCAAGTCGGGCCGCGCGGTGGTGGTCGAGGGCTACACCGACGTGATGGCCTGCCACCTGGCCGGGGTCACCTCGGCGGTGGCCACCTGCGGCACCGCCTTCGCCGAGGACCACATCAAGATCATCCGTCGGCTGCTGATGGACACCTCGCAGTACCGGGGCGAGACCGTCTTCACCTTCGACGGCGACGCGGCCGGCCAGAAGGCGGCCCTGCGCGCCTTCGAGGACGACCAGAAGTTCGCCGCCAAGACCTCCATCGCGGTCAGCCCGGGCGGCATGGACCCGTGCGAGCTGCGCCTGGCCCAGGGCGACGAGGCGGTCAAGCACCTGATCGACAACCCGGTCCCGCTGTTCGAGTTCGCGCTGAACTCGGTGGTGGCCCGGCACCGGGTGGACACCCCGGAGGGGCGTTCGGCGGCGCTGGAGGAGGCGGCCCCGATCGTCGCCAAGATCAAGGACCGCTCGATCCAGCACGAGTACGCCGTCCGCCTGGCCGGCATGCTCGGCATCCTGGACGAGCAGTTCGTCGTCCGCCGGATCTCCCAGCTGGCCCGCTGGGACCGCGAGCGCCAGCAGAACCCGCGCGGCGCGGCCGCCCAGCGCCGCCCGGAGCCGGTCCAGCCGCAGCGCCCCGCGCAGCCCTCCTTCCGGCTCAACCCGCGCGACCCGGCCCAGTTCGTCGAGCGCGAGCTGCTCAAGCTGGCGCTCCAGCACCCGGACCTGGTCGGCCCGGCCTTCGACCACTACGGCGAGGACGAGTTCCCGACCCCGCCGTACACCGCCGTCCGGCAGGCCATCGCCAAGGCCGGCGGCGTCGCGTACGGGGCGGGCCTGCCCGACTTCACCAGCGCGGTGCGCGAGGCCTCCCCGGACGACCAGGTGCGCTCGCTGGTCACCGAGCTGACCGTCGAGCCGGTGCGCTCGCGCCGCAAGGCGGACGCGGTCTACGCGGGGGAGTTCCTGGTCAAGCTGCGCATGCTGGCGGTGGACCGGCGGATCACCGAGGTCCGCGGCTACCTCCAGCGGCTCGGCCCCCGCGCCGATGCCGAGCAGCTGCACGCGGTGCAGACCGAGCTGTGGCAGCTCCAGCAGTACGGGCAGCAGCTGCGCAGCCGGGGCGCGGCGGCGCTGTAGCGCTCCGCGCCACCCGCCGCGGGAACCGCACGCAGAAAGTCGGCGCACGAGTCTCGGCCGCGGAGTGTGGCGTACCGCACACTGGAGGGCGTCCCACCTCCGTACAGCGCGGGTCCGCCAGAGTCGCGCCCGCCCCGAGGGGATGCCCGTGGAGCAAGGCCTCGCCGCAGCGACCACCACCAGTACGGGAGCCAAGCCCGCCGGACCGGCCGGGCAGCAGGAGACCGGGGAGCAGGAGACCCACCACGGCCGGGCCCGGGCCGCGCCCCCGGACGGTGCCCGGGTTCCCGCCCAGGGCCTGCCGGAGGGCCACCCGGACAGCCCGGACAGCCCGGACAGCCCGGAGGGGCTGGACGCCCCGGACGGCCCCGACGGCCCGGCCTCCGGGCCGGAAGCCGGGCGCGGGTTCGAACCCGGGCCCGGGACACCGGCCGGGATCGGGGAGCCGGGGGAGCGCCGGGGCCCCGCCGACGACACCGGGCCGGCTGCCGACCTGCTGCGCCAGTACCTGCGCGAGATCGGCCGGATCCGCCTGCTCACCGCCGAGGAGGAGGTCGAGCTGGCCCGCCGGGTGGAGGCCGGAATCTTCGCCGAGGAGCGGCTGAACGGGCACCCGCCGCCGCCCGACCCGCTGGCCGGCGAGCTGGACGCCCTGGTGGTGCGCGGCCGGATCGCCAAGCGCCGGCTGATCGAGGCGAACCTGCGGCTGGTGGTCTCCGTCGCCAAGCGCTACGTCGGCCGCGGGCTGACCCTGCTGGACCTGGTCCAGGAGGGCAACCTGGGACTGATCCGGGCGGTGGAGAAGTTCGACTACACCCGCGGCTTCAAGTTCTCCACGTACGCGACCTGGTGGATCCGGCAGGCGATGAGCCGGGCGCTGGCCGACCAGGCCCGGACGATCCGGGTGCCGGTGCACGTGGTCGAGCTGATCAACCGGGTGGTCCGGGTCAAGCGCGGACTGCTCCAGGAACGCGGCCTGGAACCGACGGCCGCCGAGATCGCCGCCGCCCTCGAGCTGACCGAGGAGCGGGTGCGCGAGCTGCTGCGGTTGGCCCAGGAGCCGATCTCGCTGCACACCCCGGTCGGCGAGGAGGAGGACGTGGCGCTCGGCGACCTGATCGAGGACGCCGACGCCGCCTCGCCGGCCGAGTCCGCGACCTTCCTGCTGCTGCGCCAGCACCTGGAGGCCGTCCTGGCCACGCTGGGGGAGCGGGAGCGCCAGGTCGTCCAGCTCCGCTACGGGCTGGACGACGGCCGTCCGCGCACGCTGGAGGAGATCGGCGCGGTGTTCGGTGTGACCCGGGAGCGGATCCGCCAGATCGAGTCGAAGACCCTGGTCAAACTCCGCGACCACGCCTTCGCCGAGCAGCTGCGCGGCTACCTGGAGTAGTCAGCGGCCGGCCGTGGTCAGGACGCCCCCGCCGACGCGGACGGCCCCGCCGGCCCGGTCGGTGGCGCCGGCTCCGGCGGTGCTGCCGCCGGGTCGGCCGGTGCTGCCGCCGGGTCGGCCGGCGCCGGGGCGGCGGGTGTGGCCGGGGCCGGGGTCGTGGGTGCTCCCGCGCCGGTGCCCGGCGGGGGAGATGCGGGCCCGATCGGGATCGGGGTGGAGGCCACCACCATGGCCAGGTCGGAGACCACCGCGGTGCAGTCGTGGCCGGCCGACTGGTAGCCGCAGACCTGGAAGGTGACGGTCGGGTCCGCCGCGTTCAGCATCGACGAGTAGTTGTCGTAGCCCCAGTGGATGAGCGCCGTCTCGCTCTCGCCGTTGCTGTCGGCGATCGTCGCGTAGTCCTTGGGCTGGCCCTCGGTGATGGCCGCCCAGGCGGCCCGGCAGGTCTGGCTGTACCGGAGGTAGACGACCACCTTGCCGACCACCTGGGTCTGCAGGGTCCGGGCGTCCTTGCCGCAGCCGGTGGTCTTCGGGTCCTTGTGGGCGCAGCCGACGGCCTGGCAGGCCGGGGTGCCCGGGGCGGGTTTGGCACCGGTGGAGACGCCGGGCGTCACGGTGGGCCGGTCGGCCGCCGAGGCCTGGCCGTCGTGCCGGCTGATCCGCAGGCCCACCAGCACCAGCAGCAGCGCCAGCACGGCGGCGACGGAGACCAGCGTCGCCGGACGCCGCCACCAGACGGCGGGGACGGTCTCGGGCTCCTGCCCCGTGACCAGCGCCCCGTCGGTGGCCGGTTCCGGGAGGGTGTCCTCCTCGGGGGAGGGAACCCCGGCCGCCTCGGGGGCGGGGTTCCCGGCCGCGGGTTCCTCGGGGCCCGAGGGTGCGGCGGCGACGGCCGACCGCTTCACGTCCCGGCCGTCATGCTCGCTCGTGTCGACGCCCTCGCCGATGCCCTCGCCGACGCCCACGATCGCGCCCTCGTCGGGGCCCGCGACCGGTGCCCCGGCCTCCGGCCCCGCCACCGCCTGCCGCCACAGCGCCCGCAGCACGGCCCCGTCGCAGTCGACCGTCCCGGCCAGCGCGTCCAGCGCCTGCTCGGTGACGACCCGCTTGCCGTTGAGCCAGCGTTCCCAGGAGGCCCGGCTGTAGTGCGTCCGGGACGCCAGTTCGGACAGCGACAGTCCGGCGGTGTCCTTGATGGCCCTGAGCTCCTCCGCCAGGCGTCTGGCGGGCTCGGACAGCTCCTCGGGCAGTGGCTTCCAGGCGGAACCCAATGCGGCGCTCCAAACTCGAGAAACGGGGGACGGGGAACGGGTGAGCGGCAGGTCCCGGCCCGGGCCGTTCGGCGTCTCCGCTTCTCCAACCTGATCGGCCTGGCGTCCCAAACCCCAGGTCCTGGCGCTGAGACGGACGGAAGTGTCTCACAACCCCCGGAGACGCTCGAACATTCACGTGGTCATCGGGCAGAGTTCTCTGGCCGGTGCGGTCCGCCCGTCGGTGGAACCGTTCGGACACCGATCGATCACCCGTCGTCGGTCCGCACCCGCTCCCGGCCCCCCACCGGACCGGGGCAGCCTCGCGGGGGGAGGCTGCCCCGGCCCGCCCGGGATGCTCCGGCGGGGAGGGCGCTTCACTGCGCCCTCCCCGCCGTGAGGTTCCCCCGGGACCGCGAACGGAACGGTCAGTGGTGGAAGCCCGACCGGGCGGCGATGCCGAGCTCCCGCAGCGGGACGGGCTGGCGCCGCAGTTCCGGCAGCAGCCGGTCGAGGTCGGCCAGCAGCAGGTCGGCGAGGTCCCGGGAGAAGCCGTTGCGGCAGACCACCCGGAGCACCGACAGGTCCTCCCGGTTCGCCGGGAAGGTGTACGCGGGCACCTGCCAGCCGCGTTCGCGCAGCCGCCGTGAGACGTCGAACACGTCGAACGGGACGTCCCCCTCGGTGGTGAAGGCGAACACCGGGAGCTCGTCGCCCCGGGTCAGCAGCCGGAAGCAGTCCAGCCCGCCGATCCGCTCCGCCAGGTAGGTGGCGACCTCGCGGCAGGCGCCCTGGACGGCTCGGAAGCCCTCCCGGCCGAGCCGCAGGAGGACGTAGTACTGCGCCACCACCTCGGCGCCGGGCCGGGAGAAGTTGAGGGCGAAGGTCGGCATCTCGCCGCCCAGGTAGTTGACCCGGAAGACGAGTTCCTCCGGCAGCGCCTCCTTGTCGCGCCAGAGCGCCCAGCCGACGCCCGGGTACACCAGGCCGTACTTGTGGCCGGAGGTGTTGATCGAGGCGACCCGGGGCAGCCGGAAGTCCCAGAGCAGTTCCGGGTCGAGGAAGGGCGCCACCATGCCGCCGGAGGCGCCGTCCACGTGCACCGGGACGTCGATGCCGGTGCGTTCCCGGAAGGCGTCCAGGGCCGCGCAGATCTCCGCGACCGGCTCGTACGAGCCGTCGAAGGTGGAGCCGAGCACGGCGACCACACCGATGGTGTTCTCGTCGCACAGCGCCACCGCCCGCTCGGCGTCCAGGTGGAAGCGGCTGCCCTCCATGGGCGCGGTGCGCGCCTCGACCTCCCAGAAGGTGCAGAACTTCTCCCAGCACACCTGCACGTTGACGCCCATCACCAGGTTCGGCCGGGCCCCTGCGGCGTAGCGGTCGGGGTTGCGGCGCATCCAGCGGCGCTTGAGCGCCATGCCGGCCAGCATGCAGGCCTCGCTGGAGCCGGTGGTGGAGCAGCCGACCGCGGCGTCCGGGTCGGGGGCGTGCCAGAGGTCGGCGAGGATCGCCACGCAGCGCCGCTCCAGTTCGGCGGTCTGCGGGTACTCGTCCTTGTCGATCATGTTCTTGTCGAGGCACTCGGTCATCAGCCGGGTGGCCTGGGCCTCCATCGAGGTGGTGACGAAGGTCGCCAGGTTGAGCTTCGCGTTGCCGTCCAGCATCAGCTCGTCGTGGATCAGCTGGTACGTGGTGTCGGCCGCGACGGGGCCCTCGCCGAGCCGGTGCAGCGGCGGGGCCAGCTTCATCGAGCCCAGCGGGTCGGTGACGGTCGGGTACGGGCCCATGCTCAGCCGGCGGTCGCCGCCGGCCCCCTTGTGCAGCGCCATGGCGTCCTGCCGCCCTTCGCGTCGGTGGCCGTGTCCCGTTCCACGCTGCCACCGGGAGCCGGGCGACGCATCCGCACGGCCCGTCACCTCCGGGCCGGGGTCAGGCCACCTCCGGGTGGACCTGGTCGCGGGCGGCCCGGTACTGCTGACGCACCGCCGAGCCGATCGCCAGGTCCTGCTCCCCGTCGGGTTCGACGGTCTCGGCGTCCGGCAGCTCCCACTCCGGCGGCTCCGGGGTGCCGGCCAGCGCCCAGGCGGCCTGCCGGGCGGCCCCGCGGGCGGCGTGGGCGCCCGGTGGCGGCACCACGACCGGGACGCCGAACAGCATCGGGGCGATGTGCCGGACGGCGGGCAGCCGCCCGGCCGTGCCGAGCAGGAACACCCGCTTCACCGCGACGCCCCGGGAGCGCAGCACGTCGAGGGCGTCGGCGATGTTGCACAGCATGCCCTCGACGGCGGCCCGGGCCAGGTGTTGAGGGGTCATCGCCTCGGCCCGGAGCCCGGTCAGGGTGCCGGCCGCGTGCGGCAGCGCGGGGGTGCGCTCGCCGTCCAGGTAGGGCAGCAGCACCAAGCCGTAGGCGCCGGGGGAGGAGTGCAGGGCGAGGTCGCTCAGGCCCTCCAGGTCCCGGCCGAGCAGGGCGGCGGTGGAGCGCAGCACCTGGGCGGCGTTGAGGGTGGCGACCATCGGCAGGTGCCGGCCGGTGGCGTCGGCGAAGGAGGAGACCAGGCCGGAGGCGTCCACGACGGCCTCCTCGTGCACCGCGAAGATCGTTCCGGCGCTGCCGAGCGAGACCACCGCGTCGCCCGGGCCGAGGCCCAGGCCCAGCGCGGCGGCCATGTTGTCCCCGGTCCCGGCGGAGATCAGCAGGCCCTCGGGGGTGTGCCCGGCGGGCTCGGCCGGGGGCAGGACCTCGGGCAGCCTGAGCTGGTGGCCGATCGCCAGCTCGACCAGGTCCTGCCGGTACTCGCCGGTGATCGGCGACCAGTAGCCGGTGCCGGAGGCGTCGCCGCGGTCGGTGGTGCGGCGCTTGGGGTGGCCGAGCAGTTGCCAGACCAGCCAGTCGTGCGGCAGCAGCACCTCGGCGATCCGCCGGGCGTTGGCCGGCTCGAACTCGGCCAGCCAGCGCAGCTTGGCGATGGTGTACGTGGGGGCGGGCACGGCGCCGATCGCGGCGGTCCAGGCGGCCGGGCCGCCGAAGGCCTCCAGCAGCTTGGCGGCGGCCCCGCTGGAGCGCGGGTCGTTCCACAGGATCGCCGGGCGGACCTGCACCCCGCCGGCGTCCAGACCGATCATCCCGTGCTGCTGGGCGCTGACCCCGATCGCCCGGACGCCCTCCAGCAGGCCGCCGGTCGCGGCGTCGCCGAGCGAGTGCAGCCAGACCTGGGGGTCGGCCTCGCCCGGGCGCAGGTCCTGGTCCTCGGGGACGGGATGGGGAGCCTTGCCGGAGCGCAGGACGGCGCCGGTGTCGGCGTCGCACGCGACGATCCGGGTGCGGTTGGTCGAGCTGTCTATCCCCGCGACGATGGCCATGCCGAGATCATGCCTCAGCCCGGCCCGGGACGCGTCCGGGCCGGGTGAGACGTTGCCGGTTCGCGATCCCGGGCCGGGGTTCGCCCGGCCCCGGCGTCACCGTCCCGTCACGGACGGGGGTGACCGCCGGGCCGCGGGTCACGTGTCACGTGTCACGTGACCCGCGGCCCGGACCGGTGGCGCGGGTGCGACACCGGTCGGTCGGCGCCCGTCACGGCCGGACGGTGCCCCAGCCGTCGTCCCCCGTCCGGGAGCGGTTGAAGTACGGCACCCGGTCGGTGACGGCGTTCGGCAGCCGGTCGCCGACCCGGTCCGCGACCGCGCCGGCGGCCTTCCCGGCCACGGCCCCGGCCTGCTGCCGGGCCCGGTCGGTCGCGTTCTGGACCGTGGGGTTCCGGGCGATCTGCCGGGTGACCTTGGCGATCTGTTCGTAGCGCCGGCGCCCGGCCCGCGAGCCCAGGACGTAGCCGGCCGCGAAACCCGCGGCCAACGACAGCTTCCACATGGTCGGATCCACCCTCTCCTGGCGGCTTCTGCCGCATTGCCCTACCCGTCCGTCGGGACGGCGAACCGTCCGCGCCCCAGCATCCCCGGCCTCGTCGCCGGGCGCGCGCCGGGCACGCCGGGCGGCAACCGGGCGGCATCCGGGCGGCATCCGGGGAAAGCGATTGGCGGACCACCCCCCCGAGTGCGCTAATGTATGTCCCGCAGCGAGCGCCGAGGAGCCCGGGGAAACCGGGGGCCGAGGCGGAAGCCGATCCCCCATAGCTCAATTGGCAGAGCAGCCGACTGTTAATCGGCAGGTTATTGGTTCGAGTCCAATTGGGGGAGCTCGGGAGAAGGGCCCTCGGGTCCCTGATCCCTTCCGTGGTGCGGAAGTTCAGTACCGCGATCCCGCATAGCTCAATTGGCAGAGCAGCCGACTGTTAATCGGCAGGTTATTGGTTCGAGTCCAATTGCGGGAGCTGCGCCGGGCCTGCCCGGTGACTGCTCAGAGCGAAGGCCCCTCGGTCGACCGGGGGGCCTTCGTGTTGTCCCCGCCCGGTTGCGCGACGTGACGTACGCGACACCGCCCGCCTCCCCGGATCCGGGCCCGCACCCGGTTCCGCACCTGTGGCCGGCTCCCGGGTCAGCCGGTCGCCTTCCGGTAGAGGTCGGAGACCCGCCGGTCGAAGGTGACGCTGTACGAGGTGCCGGGGGTGTCCCCGCCCTCCTGGTAGCCGCCGATCACGCCGACCACCGCGCCGTCCCCGGAGACCCACGGGCTGCCGCTGGTGCCGTCGGTGTAGCCGCCGCAGTCGAAGCGCTCCTGGGTGGCGCTCTGCGAGCTGGTCCGGGCCGCGCAGGTGATCGGCTCGTCGCTCTCGTTCGGGTAGCCGGTGACCGAGACGGACAGCCCGAAGCCCTGGCCGGTGCCGATCGGGTTGCCGCCGACGGCGTCCTCGACCTGTCGGCCGCCCACCGGGCCCACCGTGACGAACGCCACGTCGTACTCCGGGTCGTCGTCGGCCGCCCAGCGCGGGTCGACGGTGATCGCCTGTACCGGCCAAGTCCCGTACGGCGTGGACCCGTTGCGGTAGCCGGGGGTGAACACCAGGCCGTCCAGCAGGCCGATCCGGCGGCTCTGCACGCAGTGCGCCGCGGTGACCAGCAGATTGCGCCGGGGGCTGTTCACCACGCTCGCGGTGCAGGCCCGCGGGCCCTGGGCGGTGTGGATGGAGAGGGTGCCGATCCGGTCCCGGGCGGGGCTCTGCTGCGCGACCTCGGCGGTCGGCGCCCCGTCCTGCCCGCCGCACGCGGTGCCGGTGGCCAGCAGCAGGGCGGCCAGCGCGGCCGTTCGTGCCGTGCGCGCGGGCCGTGCCGGGCGGGAGGCCATCGGGGCTCCGTCTCGTTCCTCGGGGCGGGCACCGGGGCCGTGCGTTCCGCCGTTCGTGGGGAAGATCTACCAGGCCGCGCCCGGCGGCGCCACCACCGGGTACCGGTCCGCCGCGCGGTCGGCCGGTGGTGCGGTCGTGGCCGCGGCTGACGCCGCGTCGCCATCCGGCCAGGCTGCCCCGTACGGGTGTCCGGCCGCCACCGGGGCTGCGCCGCCCGGGAGCTGGGCACCGTCGCGCACCCAGCTGCGCCCCCGGCGCGCACCACGGGTGATCGACCGGCTATGCTGCCCGGGACGGCCTCGCTGGGGCCGTCTGCTGCTGCCGTGCCGACGACCGGCGCGCGCGGCGAACCGGGGCGGTAGCTCAGCCGGTTAGAGCAGGGGACTCATAATCCCTTGGTCGTGGGTTCGAGTCCCACCCGCCCCACCTTCTCGATGTGCGACGAGTGTCGTACGACCCTTCGCGGGCGGGCCGCCGAGTCGGCGCCCGCCGCCTTCCCACCGCCTGCGACGTCGCAGAGTCTAGGCCGCGGCCACCTCCCTTCCCCGTGTGGCGCGCCGGAATTCACCCACCCGTGGGCATCGGCCCGAGCCGTCCCTGACGCCTGTCCGCCGTCGCCCGGCGGCCGCCCGTCCCCTCGTTCCCGCGTACCGGTCCCTGGCGCGGTGCGTCGAAAAAGTGATATCACTTTGCCATCGGATGCGGATGCTCGCCGAAGGAGTCGCTCCCATGACCACACCGCGTTTCGCCGTCGAGGACGGCCCCGCGCTGGACCTCCCGGTCCCCAGGATCACCGAACGGGCCATCACCGGGGTGGCCGGTCTGCCGGTGCTCGGCGCCGCGCTGCTCGGGCTGCTCGCCGGGATCGGCTCGACCGTCGCCGGCGCGGCCCAACTGGCCTCCAAGACCACCGGGTTGGGCATCGCGCTGGTGGTCGCCGGGCCGCTGCTGGCGCTCGTCTCGCTGGTGACGACGGTCGGGCTGACGGTGGTCTCGCCCGGCCAGGCCCGGGTGGTCCAGCTGCTCGGGCGCTACCGGGGCACCGTCCGCGCCGAGGGCCTGACCTGGCTGAACCCGTTCACCAGCCGGCGCCGGATATCCACCCGGATCCGCAACCACGAGACCGAGACCGCCAAGGTCAACGACGCGGACGGCAACCCGATCGAGATGGCCGCCGTGGTGGTCTGGCAGGTCGAGGACACCGCGATGGCGGTCTTCGAGGTGGACGACTACGCCGACTTCGTCGCCATCCAGACCGAGACGGCCGTGCGGCACATCGCCACCAGCTACCCGTACGACGCCCACCACGAGGGCCAGTTGTCGCTGCGCGACGGCGCCGACGAGATCGCCCGCAAGCTCTCCGCGGAGATCGCCGCCCGGGTCGCCTCGGCCGGTGTGCGGGTCGTGGAGTCCCGGATCACCAGACTCGCGTACGCTCCGGAGGTCGCCCAGGTGATGCTCCAGCGCCAGCAGGCCGGGGCCGTGGTCGCGGCGCGCAGGCTGATCGTCGAGGGCGCCGTCGGCATGGTCGAGGAGGCGCTGGAACGGCTCGCCGAACGCGATGTCGTGGATCTGGACGAGGAGCGCAAGGCCGCCATGGTGAGCAACCTCCTGGTGGTGCTCTGCGGCGACCGCGGCACCCAGCCCGTCGTGAACACGGGTTCCCTCTACCAGTAAGGCGAGGCCTTGGCGACGGAACGGAAGAAGCTCCTGTTGCGACTGGATCCTTCGGTTCACGACGCACTCGCCCGATGGGCCGCGGACGACCTGCGCAGCACCAACGCGCAGATCGAGTTCCTGCTCCGCCGCGCCCTCACCGACGCGGGCCGGATGCCCGGCGGCGCGGCCCGGCTCCCCCGGCGCGGGCGCCCGCCCAAGGAGAGCCCACCCGAGGAGAGCTCGCCCGAGGAGAACCCGGAGAGCGGAAGTCCCGACCAGGACTGACCGCGGCGGCCGGGCTCGCAACGGAAGGACCGGAGAACGAGATGGACCTGCTCACGAAGCTGCCCGCCACCCTGCCCGAGAGGCTGTACCTGCTCGCCTACGATCCGCGGCGCGGGCGGGTCACCCAGCAGTCCGGCCTCCACCTGCTGCTGCAGGCGGCGGCGCTGACCGAACTGCTGCGCCGCGGACTGGTGCGCGAGGAGGGCCGGACGGCCGTCGCCCGGTCCCGCGACGCCGCCGCCTCGGCCGGCCTCGATCCGTACAGCGCCCAACTGCTGGACCGGATCCGGGAGAAGCGGCCGCACAGCTGGAACTGGTGGGTCGGCCGCGCCCCCTCCGTCGGGCGCGACCAGCCGGCCCGGCGGGTCCGGGAGGGCCTGGCGGAGGCAGGCTGGATCGGCCTCGACCAGCGCCGGGCGGCCGGGGTGTTCCCGGTCACCCGGGTCACCCTGGGGGACCCCGAGGTGCGCCGGACGCTGGCGGCCTCCGTCACCGCCGCGCTGAAGGGCCCGCTCAGCCGGGTGGACCCGGCCGACGCGGCGCTGGTGGCCCTGGCCGCCGCCGGGAGGCTGCGCACGGTGCTGACCCCCAAGCAGCGCAAGGAGTACCGCGGCCGGATCGAGAAGCTGGGCCCGGCGGCCGGCCCCGTCCCGAAGGCGCTCGCCACGGCCCTGGCCTGGCGGATGGCGGGCCACGCGGCGGAGAGCGCGGCCCTGGGCTGACGGACCGTCCACGGGGGTGGCGGTCCGTCCACGGGACGGCCCGGTCCCGGTCCCGGTCCCGGGAACGCGGAACGCGGAGCCCGGGCGCCGTCGGGCGTCCGGGCTCCCGGCCGTCCCGGGCCCGTAAGCTGGCCGGATGCTCGAACCCGCCCTGCTGCCGACCCCCCTGGTGGACTGCACCGACGAGGCCTTCGCCCGGGCCGGGGTGGAGCTGCGGCTGAAGCGGGACGACCTGCTGCACCCGACCGTTCCCGGCAACAAGTGGCGCAAGCTGGCGCCCAACCTGGCCGCCGCCGCGGAGCAGGGCCACACCCGGCTGCTGACCTTCGGCGGCGCCTACTCGACCCACCTGCGGGCCGTCGCGGCCGCCGCCGGGGCGCTCGGGCTGGAGAGCGTCGGGCTGGTCCGCGGGGAGGAACTGGCCGACCGGCCGCGCAACTGGTCGCTGCGGGCCGCCGAGGCGGCCGGAATGCGGCTGGAGTTCCTGACCCGGGCCGAGTACCGGGAGGCCACCGGCCGGGCCGAGGGGGAGGACGGCACGGACGCGCTCCTGCGCCGCTGGGGCCGCTGCCTGGTGCTCCCGGAGGGTGGCTCCAACGCGCTGGCCGCCGTCGGCGCGGCCGGGATCCCCGCCGAGCTGCCCGATCTCGGCGCGCGGGACGTGGTCTGCTGCCCGGTCGGCACCGGCGGCACCCTGGCCGGCATCGCGGCCGGTCTGCCGGCGGGCGCACGGGCGCTCGGGGTGGCCGTGCTGCGCGGCGGCGAGGGCTACCTGGAGGCGGAGGTCGCCCGGCTGCACACGGACGCCTACGGGCGCGGGTTCGACAACTGGCGGATCGACCACGGACACCACGGCGGCGGCTACGGGAAGGTCCCGGCCGAGCTGGCCGGCTTCGCCGAGCGGTTCGAGCGCCGCCACGGGATCGGGCTGGAGCGGCGCTACGTCGCCAAGCTGCTCGCCGCGCTGACGGACCTGACGCGGGCGGGCGCCTTCCCGCGCGGCACCCGCCTCACCGCCGTCGTCACCGGACTGCCGGACCCGGAGTAGCGGCCGGCCGGCCCACGGCCGGTCGGTCGCGGGCCGGCCGTGGACCGTCGATCAGCCGAAGCTCAGGTTGGCGCACGGGTCGGTGTCGGCGTTGCGGGTGTTCTCCGCTATGCCGGTGGGGACGCCGCTCGGGAGGCCGTTCGGGGTGGCGCCGGGGGTGCTGCCCGGGGTGGCTCCCGCCGTCACACCGGTCGGGGCACCCGTCGGGGCGCCGGTCGGGGCGCCGGGCTCCGGGTTCGGGACGCCGGGCTCCTGGCTCGGGGTGCCGGGCTCCGGGTTCGGGGCGGCCACCGAGTCGATCCGGGTGCCGGCCGGGCGGAAGTCGGCGCCGAGGGTGACGGTGATCCCCTCGGAACCGGGCTCCTCGACCGCCTTGGCACCGGGGAAGAGCGCCACGACCTGGTCGGCGGTGGCCTTCAGCGCGGGATCGTAGGAGACCCGGGTGGCCTGCTGCCCGGGGGAGTTGGGGCCGAGCGTGACGTTGTGGAAGCCGCGCGCCTTGAGCGTCTCGCCGCCGGAGCCGGCCAGGCCGGGCGTGCCGACCCCGTTGACCACGGTGATCGGTGCCGCGCTCTGCTCCGGGGTGAGTGGAGCGCTCGGGGCGGCGGTGCCCGGGCCGGCGGTCGGGGAGGAGGTCACCTGGCCCGTCCCGGAGGTGCTCTGCCCGTCCAGGGTGCGGTCCTCGCGCAGCAGCTTCCACAGGGCGTCGGCGTCCGGCTGGACCAGCCGGATCCGCTCGCCGGCGAAGCGCCAGGGGGCGGTGACGAAGGAGACGTCGGAGAGCTTGATGTCCTCGATCGAGCGGGCGAAGTCCACCAGTTTCATCGCGGTGCCCAGGCCCTCGTCCACGGTGAGCGACTTGGTGGCGGCGTCGGCCAGCGGCAGCAGGGTGGGCAGCGAGAAGCCCTGGCCCTGCACCTTCTTGATCATCGAGGAGAGGAAGGCCTGCTGGCGCTTCATCCGGCCTATGTCGGAGTTGTCGCCGATGCCGTGCCGGATCCGCAGGTAGTCCACCGCGGACTGTCCGGAGAGCTTCTGGATGCCCTTCTTGAGGTGTATGCCGTACTGGTTGACGTCGTTGGGCACGCAGGCCTCCACGCCGCCCACGGCGTCGGACATCGCGGCCGCGCCCTTGAAGTCGACCACGACGGTGTGGTCGATCCGCAGCCCGGTGAGCTTCTCCACGGTGTTCTGGGTGCAGGCGGGGTTGCCCGTCTCGGCCAGGCCCACGGTGAAGGCGGAATTGAACATCTGGTCGGTCTTCGGCGCCGTCCAGGTGCCGTTCGGCAGCTTGCAGGACGGGATGGTCACCAGGGTGTCGCGGGGTATCGAGACGCCGACGGCGTGCTTGTGGTCGGCGTAGACGTGCACCAGGATCGCGGTGTCCGAGTGGCCGACGCCCTCGTCGCCGCCGCCCAGCGAGTCGTTGCCCCCGTCGCGGGTGTCCGAGCCGAGCAGCAGCACGTTGACCGGGACGGAGGCGCCCGGGCTGGCGGGGACGGGGGCCGGCGGGCGCTCGGTGGCGACGCCGCCGGAGTCGAAGGTGGTGATGTTGTTGTCCAGCCGGTGGTAGAACCAGGCTCCGGCGCCCACGACCGACAGCACCAGTACGGCGGCCAGGCCGATGGCGGTCCGCAGGTAGCGGCGCCGACGCGTACTGCTGCTCATCCTCCGTGCCCCCCGTCTTCAGATCTCTCGCGTTCGATGTTCGAACGTTAGACGTTCCGGGAGGCGGTTCGGTTACCCCCCTGGGGCCTACGGAAGGCCCCAGGGTCCTGTGATGCTGGTCACGCGCCCGGGCCGGAGGCGCCCGCGAGCATCCTGCGGAGCAGGTCGCGCAGGGCCGTCCGCTCGTCCGGGCCGAGCGCGGCCAGCGGCTCACGGGCGAAGTTCAGCGACTCCCGCAGTTCCTCGGAGGCGGCCGAGCCGGTGTCGGTGGCGGCGACCAGCTTGACCCGGCGGTCGTGCCGGTCGGCCTCGCGGGTGACGAAGCCACGGGATTCGAGCCGGTCGACGATGCCGGTGATGTTGGACGGCTCGCAGCTGAGGGTCTGGGCGATCTGGCGCATCGGCATCGGGCCGCGGCGCAGCAGGGCGAGCACCTTGGCCTGGGCGCCGGTGAGCGAGCGCGCGGCGGCGGCCTCCTCGTACTCGCGGTGGAACAGTGCGACCAGGTTGGCCATCAGGTCGACGACCTCGCGGGTGATCTCGTCGGGCTGCGGTGCGGCGTCCTGGATCAACTGGGTGTCCATGGTCAAGAGTCTACCTGAAAAGTTGACAAGGTGAACCTTTCATGTCCATCGTTACTTAAGTTGCTCAACCTTTCATGTGCTCGAAGCACGCCTGAACGACATTCGAGCGATACCCGAGCCGCATCCCGATCCGCATCAGAACCGCAAGGAGTGCCCCGATGGCAGAGCAGGCCGCCGTCCCCGCGACCGCCCGTGAATGGCACCTCGCCGCCCGCCCGCACGGCTGGCCCGTGCCGACCGACTTCGCCCTGGTCGAGGCCCCGGTCCGGACCCCGGGCCCGGGCGAGATCCTGGTCCGCAACGCCTACCTCTCGGTGGACCCGTACATGAGGGGCCGGATGAACGACGTGAAGTCGTACGTCCCGCCGTTCCGGCTGGGCCGGGCCATGGACGGCGGCGCGGTCGGCTACGTCGTCGCCTCCGGGGCCGAGGGCTTCGCCCCGGGCGACGCGGTGCTGCACGGGCTCGGCTGGCGCGAGTACGCGACCCTGGACGCCGCCCACGCGGTCAAGGTCGACCCGGCCGTCGCCCCGCTCTCCGCCTACCTCGGCGTCCTCGGCATGCCCGGCCTGACCGCCTACGCCGGCCTGCTCGCCGTCGGCGGCCTCAAGGAGGGCGACAAGGTCTTCGTCTCCGGCGCGGCCGGCGCGGTCGGCTCGTTGGTCGGCCAGATCGCCAGGCTCAAGGGCGCCTCGCTGGTGGTCGGTTCGGCCGGCTCGGCGCGGAAGGTGGCCACGCTGGTGGACGAGTTCGGCTTCGACGCGGCCTTCGATTACAAGGAGGCCCCGGTCGCCGAGCAGCTCGCCGCGGCCGCCCCGGAGGGCATCGACCTCTACTTCGACAACGTCGGCGGCGACCACCTGGAGGCCGCGATCGGCGCGCTGAACGTGCACGGCCGTGCGGTGCTCTGCGGTGCGATCGCCCAGTACAACGACACCGCCGCGCCCGCCGCCCCGCGCAACCTCGCGCTCGCCATCGGCAAGCGGCTGCGCCTGGAGGGCATGCTGGTGGGCGACCACGCGGGGCTCCAGCCGCAGTTCGTCGCGGAGATGGCCGGCTGGCTGAAGTCCGGTGAACTGCGCACCGAGGAGACCGTGGTGGACGGCTTCGAGAACGCCGCCGAGGCCTTCGTCGATCTGCTGCGCGGCGTCAACACCGGCAAGATGGTCGTCCGCCTGGAAGGCTGACACACCGTCAGATCGCCTGACCGGCACGCCGCCCCGCCGCCCCGCCGCCCCCGACCGGGCGGCGGGGCGGTCCGCCATGGGCGGTGTCGTTCGTGGTCGGGCGCGGGCCCTTCGGGCGCACTACCGCATTCCGGCCGGATCCGAAAGTGCGTCATCCATCCTGTGGTGCCGCGCGGTACGGTGGTTCCGCCGACGATGGGGCCGTTCGGGGGAGAGATCCGGCCGAGGGGTAGACCTCGTTGAGGATTCGACTAGCATTGAGCGAAAGCCTGTCCGTTTTGCTCAATTTAGTAGCTTAATGTCGGCTAACGTGAGTAACTGCGGATCAACTGCAGGCACGAGGCAGCTGGGGAAGGCGACCCTCGTCCACAGCCTGGAGGTCCCGGTGACGACACGTGGAGTTCTGTACATCCACACCGCGCCCCGCGCGCTGTGCCCGCACGTCGAGTGGGCCGTCGCGGGGGTGCTCGGTGTGCGGGTGAGCCTGGACTGGATCCGCCAGCCGGCCGCACCCGGTCATTGGCGTGCCGAGCTCTCCTGGCAGGGGGAGCCCGGTACGGCTTCGAGACTCGCCTCCGCGCTGCGCGGCTGGCAGCTGATGCGGTACGAGGTGACCAGCGAGCCCTGCGCCACGGCGGAGGGCGAGCGGTACAGCAGCACGCCCTCGCTCGGCATCTTCCACGCCGTCACGGGCATCCACGGCGACATCCTGATCCCCGAGGACCGGTTGCGCGCCGTCCTGCTGCGCGCCCGCAGCGAAGGGGCCGACCTGGAGGCCGAGATCGCCCGGCTGCTCGGCAAGCCCTGGGACGACGAGCTGGAGCCGTTCCGGTACGCGGGCGAGGGCGCGCCGGTGCGCTGGCTGCACCAGGTGGTCTGAGGCCGTCCGGACCGGACCGGGCGGGGACGGGACCGTCGACCACGGCCACCCCGTGAGGAAGACGAAGGGGCCGGCGCTCGCGGAGAGCGCCGGCCCCTTCGTCACGTGCGTCAGCGGGTGCGGAAGGCCAGCACCACGTTGTGGCCGCCGAAGCCGAACGAGTTGTTCAGCGCCGCGATCCGGCCCTCGGGCAGCTCGCGGGCCTCACCGCGGACGATGTCGGCCTCCACGTCCTCGTCCAGCTCCTCCACGTTGATGGTCGGCGGGGCGAGCCGGTGGTGCAGGGCCAGCACGGTGGCGACGGTCTCGATGCCGCCGGCGCCGCCCAGCAGGTGGCCGGTCATCGACTTGGTGGCCGAGACGGCGATGTGGTCGAGGTCGTCGCCCAGCTCCTTGCGCAGCGCCTTCAGCTCGGCGGTGTCGCCCTGCGGGGTCGAGGTGGCGTGCGCATTGACGTGCACGATCTCGGCCTTGTCCAGCTCGTTGCGCTCGAACAGGTCGGCCAGCGCGCGGGCCACGCCGGCGCCGGTCGGCTCGGGCTGGGCGATGTGGTGGGCGTCCGAGGACAGGCCCTGGCCCACGGCCTCGCAGTAGATCCGGGCGCCGCGCGCCTCGGCGTGCTCGACCGACTCCAGCACGACCACGCCGGCACCCTCGCCCAGCACGAAGCCGTCGCGGGCCTTGTCGTACGGGCGGGAGGCGCGCTCGGGCTCGTCGTTCCGCTTGGACATCGCCATCATGTTGGCGAACGCGGCGATCGGCAGCGGGTGGATCGCCGCCTCGGTGCCGCCGGCCACCACGACGTCGGCGCGGCCGGAGCGGATCATCTCGATCGCGTAGCCGATCGCCTCGGCGCCGGAGGCACAGGCGGAGACAGGGGTGTGCACACCCGCGCGGGCGCCGACCTCCAGGCCGACGTTGGCCGCCGGGGAGTTGGGCATCAGCATCGGGACGGTGTGCGGGGAGACCTTGCGGGCGCCCTTCTCCTTCAGCACGTCGTACTGGTCGAGGAGGGTCGTCACGCCGCCGATGCCGGAGGCGATGACGGTGCCCAGGCGCTCGGGGGCGAGCTTGGAGGACTCGTCGGTGGCCGGGGTCTCGTAGCCGGCGTCGGCCCAGGCCTCGCGGGCGGCGATCAGCGCGAACTGGGCCGAGCGGTCCAGCTTGCGGGCCAGCGGGCGGGGCAGGATCTCGCCCGGCTCGACGGCGGCCCGCGCCGCGATCTTCACCGGCAGGTCCTCGGCCCACTCCTCGGTCAGGGCCGCCACGCCGGACCTACCGGCGACCAGGTTCTCCCAGGTGCTGGCGGCGTCGGCGCCCAGCGGCGTGAAGGCGCCGATACCCGTGACGACCACGGTGCGGTTTTCAGCGGTCACTGGTTTCTTCTTCTCTCACGTGTGCGGGGGGTCGGCGGCGTGCCGAGGATGGGCCCGGCCGGGCGCCCGGATGTGGGCGTCCCGGCCGGCGGGGGTCGGCCAGGCTCGACGAGCCCGGCCGACCGGTCAGCCTTCGCCGGCGTACGGGACGCCGGACGGGCTGGCCGAGTCGAACGAGTCGATCGATCAGGCGTTGAGGATGTAGTTCACCGCGTCGCCGACGGTCTTCAGGTTCTTGACCTCGTCGTCCGGGATCTTGACGTCGAAGCGCTCCTCGGCGGCCACGACGACCTCGACCATGGACAGCGAGTCGACGTCCAGGTCGTCGGTGAAGGACTTGTCGAGCTGGACGTCCTCGGTCGGGATGCCGGCGATCTCGTTGACGATCTCGGCGAGACCTTCCAGGACCTCTTCCTGGGTAGCCATACTGGCTGCTCCTCTTCGGTGTTGAGCGTGTCCGGCCGGCGGCCGGACACAGGTTTGTGAATTGGGCGGATGCGCCTAGGGGAGAGTAACGACTGCGGCGGCGTACACGAGACCCGCCCCGAACCCGATGATCAGGGCCAGGTCCCCGCTGTGGGCCTCACCGCTCTCCAGCATGCGTTCCATCGCCAGCGGGATGGAGGCCGCGGAAGTGTTGCCGGTCTCGGCGATGTCGCGGGCGACGGGCACCGACTCAGGCAGCTTGAGCGCCTTGATCATGGCATCCGTGATCCGCATGTTGGCCTGGTGGGGGATGAACGCGCCGAGCTGGTCGGCGGTGATCCCGGCGGCGTCCAGCGCCTGCTGGGCCACCTTGGCCATCTCCCACACCGCCCAGCGGAAGACCGGCTGGCCGTCCATCTTCAGGGCCGGCCACTTGGTCTCCTCGCCCGCGCCGTTGATCGCGTCGGACTTGGCGAAGGCGGTGTCCCAGGCCTGGGTCTGGGTGATGAGGTCGGCCTGCGAGCCGTCCGAGCCCCAGATCAGCTTGCCGATGCCGGGGGTGTCCGAGGGGCCGACGATCGCGGCGCCGGCGCCGTCGCCGAAGATGAAGGCGGTGGAGCGGTCCGACTGGTCGGTCAGGTCGCTGAGCCGCTCGACGCCGATGACCAGCACGTACTCGGCGTTGCCGCCGCGGATCATGCCGTCGGCCAGGCCCAGGCCGTAGCCGAAGCCGGCGCAGGCGGCCGAGATGTCGAAGGCCGGGGCGTTGCCGCAGCCGAGCCGCTCGGAGATCTCGGTGGCGATCGCGGGGGTCTGCTTGAGGTGCGAGACCGTCGAGACGATCACGCCGCCGATCTGCTCGGCGGAGATCCCGGCCTGGGCGATGGCCTTGCCGGCCGCCTGGACCGACATCTCGGAGACGGACTCCTCCGGGCCGGCCCAGCGGCGCTCGGCGATCCCGCTGCGGGTGCGGATCCACTCGTCGGAGGAGTCGATCCACTCCAGGACCTCGGAGTTGGGGATCACCCGGACCGGGCGGTAGCCGCCGACGCCGAGGATGCGCGAGTACTGCGCGCCGCTCACCGGACGGATCTGGGGCTTGGTCATGCCTGGGTCTCCTGCTCCTGTCCGCCGTGCTCCGCAACGAGCGCGCGGGCCTTGTCCAGATCGGCGGGGGTCTTGAGGGCGAGCGTGGCCACACCCTTGAGGTTGCGCTTGAGCAGCGCGGTGAGGGTGCCCGCGGGGGACAGCTCGATCACGGCCGTCGCGCCCAGCTGCCCGAGGGTCTCCATGCAGAGGTCCCAGCGGACGGGGTTGGAGACCTGCGACACCAGGCGCGCGAGCACCTCGGCGCCGGAGTCCACGACCGCGCCGTCCTTGTTGGAGACGTAGCGCACCTGCGGGTCGGCCGCGGTCAGCGTCGGGGCCAGCTGGGCCAGCCGCTCGACGCCCGGGGCCATGTGGTCGGTGTGGAAGGCGCCGGCCACCTTGAGCGCGATCAGCTTGGCGCGCTCCGGCGGGTCCGCCTTCAGCGCCTCCAACTGGTCCAGGGTGCCGGCGGCGACGATCTGGCCGCCGCCGTTGTTGTTGGCCGCGGTCAGGCCGTGCTCGGCCAGCTTCGCCGCGACCTCCTCCGGATCGCCGCCGAGCACGGCGAGCATGCCGGTCTCGGTGACGGCGGCGGCCTCGGCCATGGCCCGGCCGCGCTCGCGCACGAAGGTCAGCGCGTCGTGGGCGCCGAGCACCCCGGCGCCGGCGGCGGCGGTGATCTCACCGACGCTGTGGCCGGCCACGGCGCCGACCAGCTTGCGGGCGAGGTCCTCGTCCGGGAACAGCTCCCGGGCGGTCACCAGGCCGGCCGCGACCAGCAGCGGCTGGGCGACGGCGGTGTCCTTGATCTCCTCGGCGGACGCCTCGGTACCGGCGTGCACCAGGTCGAGCCCGGCGACCTCCGACCAGCCGCGCAGGCGGTCGGCGACGCCGTCGAGCTCCAGCCAGGGGCTGAGGAAACCGGGGGACTGAGCACCCTGTCCAGGGGCGACGATTACGAGCACGGTTCAACCCTCTCTCGCCAGGCGCCCAGGGGCGGGTAGGCGACGGTAACGAAGAAAACCATCCTGGATTGTGCGGTTCCTACACTCCGGCTCAGCCGGGCTCTCCGACGGCGTCCAGCCGGCCGAGGGCCAGCGCGATCCGCAGCGTGAACGCGGACCGCACGTCGGACGGGGCGTACCCCGTGACGTCAGTCACACGTCGCAGCCGGTAGCGCACCGTGTTGGGGTGGACGAAGAGCATCCGGGCCGCGCCCTCCAGCGAGGACGCCTGCTCCAGGTAGACGCTCAGCGTCTCCAGCAGGGCGGAGCCGGCCTCGTCCAGCGGTGTGTAGATCTCCTCCACCAGCTGACGGCGGGCGGCCTGGTCGCCGGCCAGCGCCCGCTCGGGCAGCAGGTCGTCGGCCAGCACCGGGCGGGGGGCGTCCGGCCAGGCGGCGCAGGCCCGCAGGCCGGCCGCGGCGGCGTGGGCCGAGCGGGTCGCGGAGAGCAGGTCGGGCACGGTCGGGCCGACCACCACGGGGCCCGGCGCGAACTGCCCGATCAGGGCCCGGGCCGCGTGCACCGGCTCCTTCTCGCCGCCGACCACGACCACCAGGCGCTTGCCCAGCACCCCGGTCAGCACGTTCAGCTTGGCGTACCGGGCGGCCCGGCGGATCGCCTCGACCACCAGCTCGCTGTCGCCGTCCGGGGCGCTGCCCATCACCACCCGGACCTGGCTGGGCTGGCCCCAGCCGAGCGCGGCGGCGCGGGAGAGCACGCCCTCGTCGGCGTCGCCGGACAGCAGCGAGTTGACCACCAGCGCCTCCAGCCGGGCGTCCCAGGCGCCGCGCGCCTCGGCGGCCTGGGCGTACACCTGGGCGGTCGCGAAGGCGATCTCCCGGGCGTAGACCAGCACCGACTCGCGCATGTCCGCCTCGTCGCCGGGGGCGGCCACCTCCTCGATGGCCTCCTCCATCACCTCGATCGTGGTGCGGATCAGCTCGACGGTCTGGCGCAGGGTGATCGCCCTGGTCAGCTCGCGCGGAGCGGTGCCGAAGACGTCGGTGGAGATCGCCTGGGCGGTGTCCGGGTGGCGGTACCACTCGGTGAAGGCGGCGATGCCGGCCTGGGCGACCAGGCCGATCCAGGACCGGTGCTCCGGCGGCATCCGCCGGTACCAGCCGAGCTGGTCGTCCATCCGCGAGATCGCGGCGGTGGCCAGCTTGCCGGAGGACTTCTCCAGCCGCTTGAGCGTCGCCGCCCGGCGCTCGGCGCGCTCGGCGGCGTTTCTGCGCTCCTGGGCGGTCAGACGGGGCGCCGCACGGCCGGGGCGGTCACGGGCCGACCGGGCGGCCGGGCCCTTCCCGGCGGGTTCGGGTGCGGCGCTGGGGCTGGGTTCGCTGGTGGAGTTCGCGGAGGCGGCTGGCACAAGGACAAGACTGCCTCACGTGAGTGACTGCTTGTGCACACACCCCGGCCCAGCGGCGCGGTGGCAAGAGTCACACTCCGGGCCCGGCCACTACGGTGGGGGCGTGACCGAAGCCCCCGACCGCCCCCGTGCCGACCTGCGCCGCACCGCCGAGCGCTACCGCTCCGCCCCGGCCGAGGGCGTCGAGACCAGGCACGCGTTCTCCTTCTCCGGCCACTACGACCCGAAGAACACCCACTTCGGCGCGCTGCTCGCGTGCAACGAGGAACTCCTCGAACCCGGCGCCGGGTTCGAGGAGCACAGGCACCGGGACACCGAGATCCTCACCTGGGTGCTGGAGGGCGCGCTGGCCCACCGGGACTCGCACGGCCACAGCGGGGTGGTCCGCCCCGGGATGGTCCAGCACCTCAGCGCCGGTTCCGGCGTCACCCACACCGAGCGCAACGTCGGCGGCGCCACCGGGCCGGTCCGCTTCGTCCAGATGTGGCTCCAGCCGGACGAGTTCGACGCGCCCCCGGCGTACGGCCTGCGCAAGGTGGAACCGGCGGACGGCGGGTTGACGCTGCTCGCCTCCGGGCTGGAGCGCGACGCCGGGACGGACGCCCTGCGGCTGCGCCGCGGTGACGCCGCGCTCTGGCTGGCCACCGCCGGGCCGTGGCAGCCGCTGCCGCGACTGCCCGGGGCGCCCTGGCGGTACGCCCACCTGACCGCCGGCTCACTGGGCTACCGGACCGTCCCCGGGCCCAAGGGCGGCGGCCGCTCGATGGTCCCGGGCGACAGCGTGCGGATCACCGGCGAGGCCTTCGCCGACCCGGCGGCGGGCGAGACCGGGGCCGAACTCCTGCTCTGGGAGATGCACTCGCCGGTCTCGTACGGCTAGGGCCTGGCCGGCGTCGCGGACCCGGCAAGGATCCGCCGGACAGGCCTCAGCCGTCCAGTTCCGCCAGCACGGCGTCCGAGAAGGCCGGCCAGGCCTCGATCGCCCACGGACCGAAGTCCCGGTCGGTGAGCGCGACGCAGGCCGCGCCGGCCTGCGGGTCGACCCACAGGAAGGTGCCGGACTGGCCGAAGTGCCCGAAGGTCGCGGGGGAGTTGGCGGCGCCGGTCCAGTGCGGGCTCTTGCCGTCGCGGATCTCGAAGCCGAGGCCCCAGTCGTTCGGGCGCTGGTGGCCGTAGCCGGGCAGCACGCCGCCGGTGCCGGGGAAGGCGACCTCGCGGGTGGCCTTCCGGACGGTGGACGGGTCGAGCAGCTTGGGGGCCTGCAGCTCGGCGGCGAACCGGGCGAGGTCGGCGACGGTGGACAGGCCGCCGGCACCGGCCGGGGACTTGTGCGCCGTGTGGATCAGGGTGTCCGTCATGCCCAGCGGCTCGAACACCGCCTCGGCGACGTAGCGGGAGAACTCGATCCCGGCGGCCTCGGACAGCGTCCGGGCCAGCACGTCGAAGCCCGCGTTGGAGTACAGGCGGCGGTTGCCGGGCTCGGCGAACACCCGGTCCTCGTCGAAGCCCAGGCCGGAGGTGTGGGCGAGCAGGTGCCGGACGGTCGCCCCGGGCGGCCCGGCCGGGTCGTCCAGCTCGAACACGCCCTCCTCGACGGCGACCAGCGCCGCGTACGAGGTGAGCAGCTTGGTCACCGAGGCGAGCGGGAACAGGTGCTGCTGGGGCCCGTGCGCACCCAGCACCGCGCCGTCCGCAGCCCGGACCACCGCCGCCGCGGCATGGGGCACCGGCCAGTTCTCGATCATCCGCAAGCTCTCCATGGGATCCGACTGTAGTCGCCGGGAAATCCCCCGGAGAAGGCGGTGGCGGAGCCGCCCGGGTGGCGGGGCTTGCTTGGAGTGCACTCCAACTCGGTAGCGTCGTCCACGTCGCACAGGACAGGGGGAACGAGCGATGGCCGCACCCGCACGGATCGAGATCGACCTGCGCAGCTGCGCCGAGGTGTTCAGTCGCCCGAGCGGCGATCCGGACCGGACGCCGAGGCACACCATCAGCGAGGTCGCCGCGGCGAGCGGGCTGACCGCCCACACCCTGCGCTGGTACGAGCGGATCGGCCTGCTGGACCCGGTCGACCGGGTGGCGGGCGGCCAGCGCCGCTACTGCGACGCCGATCTGCACCGGCTGGCCTTCCTGGGCCGGCTGCGGCTGACCGGCATGTCCGTGGCCGACATGCTCAAGTACGTCGACATGGCCCGCCAGGGCGAGCGGACCTACGAGGGACGGCGGCGGCTCCTGGAGGCCCAGCGCGAGGAGGTCCGGCAGCGGATCGTCGACCTCCAGGCCACCCTCGCCGTCCTCGACTACAAGATCGATCTCTATGCCGGGAAGGTCACCGACGGCACCGGTGTCCCGGCCACATGCCAGAACATCCGCGCAGAGGAAGAGCAGAGCGCATGACTCAGACCGTCCTTCCCACCGTCGAACTCGGCACCGGCGGCCCGCTGGTGGGCGTCCAGGGCCTCGGCTGCATGGGCATGAGCGAGTTCTACGGCCCCACCGACACCGGCGAGGCGCTCGCCACCCTGGACGCCGCGCTGGAGGCCGGCGTCACCCTCTTCGACACCGCCGACATGTACGGCTCGGGCCGCAACGAGGAGCTGATCGGCCCCTTCGTCCGGGCCAACCGGGACAAGGTGGTGCTCGCCACCAAGTTCTCCATCATGCGCGACGCGGAGAACGGCGCCCTCCGCGGCATCAGCAACGATCCGGCGTACATCCGGACCGCGGTGGACGCCTCGCTGCGCCGCCTCGGCGTGGACGTGATCGACCTGTACTACATGCACCGCCGTGACCCGGCCGTGCCGCTGGCCGACTCGGTCGGCGCCATGGCCGAGCTGGTGCGGGCCGGCAAGGTACGCCACCTCGGCCTGTCCGAGGTGACCGGGGCGGAGCTGCGCGAGGCGCACGCGGTCCACCCGATCACCGCGCTCCAGTCCGAGTGGTCGGTGTTCGCCCGGGACGTCGAGCGCTCGGCGGTGCCGGCCGCGGTGGAGCTGGGCGTCGCCTTCGTGCCGTACTCACCGCTCGGGCGGGGCTTCCTGACCGGCGCCTTCCAGGACGCCAACGAGCTCTCGGCGGAAGACTACCGCCGCACCCACCCGCGCTTCACCGGCGACAACGCGACCGCCAACGGCGAACTGCTCGACCCGCTGCGGAAGATCGCGGCGGCCCGTGGTGTGACGCTCGCCCAGGTCGCGCTGGCCTGGGTGCACCAGCGGGCCGAGGTGCACGGGCTGGCCGTCGTGCCGATCCCGGGCACCCGCAAGCGCAGCCGGCTGGCCGAGAACGCCGCGGCGGCGACGCTGCGGCTGACCGCCGAGGAGCTGGCGCTGATGGAGCCGGTGGCCGGCCGGGTGGCGGGCAACCGCTACCCGGACATGAGCGCCACCTCGGAGGCGCGGGAGTAGCGGGCGGTCCTCGGATCCGCCCGGGGCCAGGGGGAGCCGGCGGACGCCCCCGGGGCCGCGGCCGGGTTCAGACCGTGCGGCCCGTGAAGGCGGCCAGCCGGGTGTGCGCGTCGGCGTCCTCGGCGACCGGCCGGGCGGCGGCGAACGGGACGCCCGGCGGCCGCTGTCCGGCCGGCAGCACCGACTCGGCGACGGCCAGTGCGGTCCGCGCCAGGTCGTCGTCCAGGGCGAAGCCGTTGCCGAGGCTGCCGGCGATGTCCCCGGTGTGGGTCACCAGCTCCATCAGGTAGCCGCCCACCGCCGCCGCACCGGGCACCTCGCCCCAGGGGGCGACGGTCGGGCGGCCGAGCTTGGCGTCGTCCGCCCAGGCGGCGGTGGCCCGGGTGCGGGCCCGGCCCAGCGCGGCCGGCCAGCCCTCGTCCGAGGGGTCCTCGATGGCGGCCACGACGTCCTCGGCGCGGCCGCCCTCGCCCATGTACGCGAACCGGTGGACGCCGCCGATCACGTGGTTCAGCAGCTGACGCAGGGTGAACTCGGTGCAGGGGGTGGGTCGGTCGAGGTCGGACGGGGTGATCGTGACGAGCAGTTTCTCCAGCTGGTCGAGGGCGGTGAGGTACTGCGGGCGGGCGTCCTGGACGGCGGTCATCGGCGCTCAACTCCCTGGTGTCGGGTGGTCTTTCGGTCTCGGAACGCAATTTCCCAGTAAAACCTGACAACTGCCGTCAGGATTACTGGGATTCTTGAGGGCATGAAGGCCGACCGCCTGCTCTCGATCCTCCTGCTGCTCCAGACCCGGGGCCGGGTGTCCGCCACCGAACTCGCCGAGCGGCTGGAGGTGTCCGTCCGCACCATCTACCGCGACGTCGAGTCGCTCTCAGCCGCCGGGGTGCCGGTGTTCACCGAGCGCGGGCGGCACGGCGGCATCGGCCTGCTGCCCGGCTACCGCACCGACGTCACGGGCCTGACCGCGGACGAGGCCAGGGCCCTGTTCGTGCTCTCCGCCCAGGGCGCGCACAGCGACCTCGGGCTGGACGGGGCGCTCGGTTCGGCCCTGCGCAAGGTGATGGCGGCACTGCCGGCCCCGCACCGGCCGGCCGCCGAGCGGATCAGCGAGCGGATCCTGGTCGACCCGGCCCGCTGGATGCAGACCCCCGGCGCGGCCGGCCCCGCCGGGGGGCCGGACCTGGGCGAGCTGCAGTACGCCGTCTTCGCCGACCGGCGGATGCGGCTGCGCTACCGGCACGGCGGCACGCCCGCGCCGGTGGAGTACACCGTCGACCCGTACGGGCTGGTGAGCAAGGCCGCGGTCTGGTACCTGGTGGCCGATCTGCACGGCGAGCCGCGGCTGTTCCGGGCCGACCGGGTGCTGGCCGCCGACACCACCGAGGAGACGGTGCGGCGCCGGGCCGGGGTCGGGCTCGGCGACGTCTGGGCGGTGCTGCGCGAGCAGGTGGAGCGGCTGCCGAAGGACCTGCCGGTGCGGGTGCGGGTCCGGCGCGGACGGCTGGACATGTTCCTGCGCATCCACGGCGGCCGGGTCACCGCGCCGCCGCCGGAGGCGGGCGCCGGCCAGGCCGAGGAGTGGTCCGAGGTGGGGATGGCCTTCCCGGCCCCGGCGGCCGTCCGGTCGCTGCTGGCCTTCGGCGCGGACGTCGAGGTGCTGGCCCCGCCGGCCGCCCGGCGCGAGCTGGCTCGGGCGGCGGCGGACGCCCTGCGGTTGTACCAGGACCAGCCCGTGTAGCGGCCGCGACGGGACCGGCCCGCCCGGCGGTCGCACCGGGACCGGATCCGGGCCTCAGGCGCCGGGGTCGGCCCGGACCACGTCCTGGTAGTGGCCGAGCGAGATCGCCGCGAAGTTGCGCAGGCTGTCGGTGCCCTCGGCGAAGTAGCCGTTGTGGCCCGCCGCGCGGGCCGAGGAGATCTGCTCGGAGCCGAAGCCGCTCGCCGTCGGGTCGGCGCCGTGGCCGAGCCCGCCGACCTCCAGGAACGGCACGTTGCCGATCCAGTCGCTGGGGTTGCGGGTGGCCCAGACGTGCACGCCGGCGCCCAGCTCGGTGGTGCTCTGCACGCCCATGCCCGGGCTGCCGAAGACCACCAGGTCGGTGATGCCGGAGGTGTCGGACGGCGAGGCCGCCGCGCGCGGGATCTCCGGGGCGGCGGTGCCGCAGACCACCGAGCCGTACGAGTGGCAGAGCAGCGACGGCGGAGCGTCCGGCCGGGTCGTCTCCTTGAGCCCGGCGAGCAGCCGCTCCAGCCGGGGGGCGGCGACGTCGGCGAGCCGGGAGGTGGCGGCGTCCGGGCCGAGGCCGGAGGGGGTGACGTAGCCGGTCCAGGAGATCACGGCGGTCCGGGTGCCCGGCGCCTGGCGCCGGACCTCGGTGTAGAGGGCGCGGGCCATGCCGGCCGGGGACCGCAGCGGATCGGCCGCCTGGTCGTGGTGGCCGAGGTCGGCGTCCGAGCCGGGGACGAGCACGGAGATCCGCTCGGCGTCGGCGAGGTCGCCCCACACCTCGCTGACCAGCCCGCGGCCGCGCGGGTCGAAGGCCAGGACCTGCCGGCCGGGGGCGAGCAGGTGCTCGACGTCGTTGGCGCGGGAGACGGCCAGCGCGCGGGTGTCGGAGTCCAGTCGGTGGTCGGCGGCGCGGGCCCGGGCCCGGTCGCGCTCGGCGGCCAGGGCGATCCTGTTGGCGCGGTAGCGCAGGTCCAGCGGGGCTCCGTCGTAGTTGCCGACGACCAGCGGGTAGTCCTGGATCAGCCGGTCCAGTTCGGTCGGCGCGAGCGAGGCGAAGAACGCCGCGGCGGCGGCCGGGGTGGTGGTGGCCGGGTCGGGCAGGGAGTGGCCGAAGGAGTGGTCCTGGACCCAGGCGGCGCTGCCGGCCGGAGGGGTGGAGATCGCCAGCTGTTCGGAGGAGACCGCGGCCGCGGCGGCGGCGCCTCCGGCGTCGGCGAGCACCGCGCAGCCGGCGAACGCCCCGATCAGTACCCGCTTCCAGCGCCGACGGTTGCGCACCGCACCAACTCCCTTGGGGCCCGTCACCGTTTCGCGGGCGGTGCCCGGAGGGTGCGGTAGCTCTGCTGAATTCCCTGCGCAAGCCTAGGGCGCCCGAAGGGGTGGCGGGCACGCCTAAACTGTGGGATGGATCACATGAACCGGGGGTGTCCGCGCGGCGTCTCCCAGTGGTTCGGAGAGTGGTCCGCGCGGCCGTTCTGCGGGGCCGCGCTCAGGAGTCGAACTCGCGTACCAGGCGCTTCGGCGCCGTCCGCCGCCAGGCCTCGGTGACGAGGTCGTGCAGTTCGTCCCGGTCCACGAGGTCCAGCCGGACGCTCACCCAGCCGTGCCGTCCGACGTACGGGGCGAAGGAGAACACCTCGGGCTCGGCGGCGAGCAGTTCGGCCTGGTCCTCGGGGGAGGCCTTGACGGTGACCCGGTCCCCGTCGGGTGCGCCCATCGCGAAGATCCGGCCGCGGACCCGCAGCGTCTCGATGTCCCAGGTCGGTTCCGGGGCGGCCTCCGGCAGGGCCAGTGCCATCGCGCGGAACTCGTCGAAGGTGACCATGGGGGCAGGGTAGGGCAGGGCGCCGACAGCGCGCCCCGGGGGCGCGGACCGATCGGTCCGCGCCCCCGGCGGGTGCGCCGCGCTGTGCCGTCCGAAGCGGCCCGCGCCCGGCGGACCGTCACACCACACCCAGCGCGTACGCCGCGAACAGCGCCGCCCCGGCTCCGGCCACCGCCTTGCCGCCCCGGGAGAAGGCCGTCCACGGGCCGTCGAAGCGGCGGGTGAACCAGCCGAGCGCCACCAGCGCGGCGGCGAACAGCGGCAGCAGCGCCAGCCGGGCGGCCACCCAGCCGAGCGAGTCCGGCGCGGTGGTCAGCCCCGGGACGGCACCCAGACCGGCCGCGCCCGGCACGGCGACCGCGAGCATCGCGCTCTGGTGCCAGCAGAAGATCGTCATCGCCGACAGGTTGACCACCACGACCGGCAGCCAGAGCAGCGGACGGCGGGTCAGCAGCCGGCCCAGCCGCTCCCGCAGCAGCACCGCGGCGCCGCACTGGAACGCCGCCAGGGCGAGCACCAGCAGGGACGGCGGGTGCGAGTTGGTGCGCGCGGCCCCGGGCACGCCGACCATGCTGGCCGGGTAGTGGAACACCAGCAGCAGCGCGGCGAACAGCGCGCCGCCGCCGAGCAGCAGCACCCGGGCCGTCGGGCGGCCGAGCCGGCCCTGCGCCCAGATCACGCCCAGCTGGTAGCCGAACAGCCAGCCGGGCAGGATGTTCAGCAGCGCGACCCAGGACGGCACCGCCTCGGCCCACGGCCCGTAGCGCAGCAGGTCCACGGCGGCGACCACGGCGACCGGCAGGCCCGCGGACCAGCCGCCCAGCCGGCGCCCGGCGGCCACGCAGAGCGGGGTGAGCGCGGTCAGCCCCAGGTAGACCCCGATGTACCAGAGCGGCTGCACCACCAGGGTGGCGCCGGTGCGCAGGGTGTCCGAGGGGACACCGAGGGCGGGCAGCAGCGGGATCAGCGCCGCCCAGACGGCCGTCACCCCGAGCACCGGGCGCAACAGCCGGACGGCACGGGCCCGCAGCCAGCCGCCGTAGGTCACGCCCCTGGCCCGGGCCCGTTCCAGCGAGCGGACCGAGGAGTGGCCGCCGACCAGGAAGAACACCCCGAGCATCTGGAGCACCCAGCTGAGCGGGGCGAAGAAGCCGAGGGTGGAGAGCGGGCTGGCGTTGTGCAGGGCGCCGTCGGCCGAGCGGGTGAGGCCGCCGAGCATCCAGTGGCCGACCGGGACGGCGAGCAGGGCGAGGGCGCGCAGCCCGTCCAGGGCACGGTCGCGGTCGGCCGGGGTCTTCGCGTCGACCCGTGCGGCGGCGCGGCGCAGCGCGGTGAGCGGTCGGGCGCTGCGGGCCCGGGTGGTGCGGGCCCGGATGGTGCGGGGCTGCGGAGTGCCGGGGGTGGTGGCCATGGTGGTGCTCCTTCCGGTGCGGGCGGTCAGGCGCGGCCGAGCGCGACGGCGGCGTAGGCGGCGAGGGAGGCGGTGCCGGGGGCGAAGTAGCCGTTGTGGCCGTGGGATCCGGTGGCCGGCAGCGGGTGGGCGCCGAAGCCGGGGGCGGTCGGGTCGGCGCCGTGGCCGAGGCCGAACAGCCGGACCTTGGGCACGTCGCCGATCCAGTCGGAGCCGTTGCGGGCGGTGGCCCAGAGCGGGACGCCCGGGTCGAGGTCGGCTGCCGAGCCGATGCCCATGCCGGGCGAGCCGAGCACCACCAGGCCGGAGGCCTGGGCGGGGGTGGGGCGGGCCAGGCCGCAGACCACCGAGCCGTAGCTGTGGCAGAACAGGGTGGGCGGGGCCTGCGGGCGGGTGGTGACGGCGAGTCCGTCGAGCAGCCGGGTGAGGCGGGGCGCGCCGGCCCGGGCCAGGTCCTCGGTGGCGGCGTCCGGGCCGAGGCCGAGCGGGGTGGTGTAGCCGGCCCAGGCGATCACGGCGGTCCGCCCGTCGGTGGCGTCCAGGAGTGCGCGGGCCATGCCGGCGGGGGTGCCGTACGGGTCGGACGCGCGGTCGAAGCGGAGCAGGTCGATGTCCGAGCCGGGGACGATCACGGCGGTGCGGCGGGCGGTGGCGAGGTCGCCGTACACCTCGGCGACCTGGCCGCGGCCGCGCGGGTCGAAGGCGAGGATCCGCCGGCCGCCGTCCAGCAGGGCGCGGTAGCGCTCGGCGCGGGTGCGGGCGGCCTCGTGGTCCTGCGGGGTGAGGGCGGGGTCGGCGGCCCGGGCGAGTTCGCGGGCGCGTTCGGCGGCCAGGGCCAGGGCGTTGGCCCGGTAGCGCAGGGCGACGGGGGCGCCGTCCAGGTTGCCGACCACCAGCGGGTGCCGTACGGCCAGGGCGTCCTGTTGGGCGGGGCTCAACCCGGCGAAGAAGTCGGCGACCCGGGCCGGGGTGGTGCCGGCCGGGTCGGGCGGCCGCAGGCCGAGCGAGGTGTCGGCCGTCCAGGCGGCGCTGCCGGGCGGCGGGCCGGTGACGGGGGTCTGGGTGTCGGCGGCCCAGCCGCCCGTGCCGAGTACGACCGCCAGTGCCAGCGCGGCGGCGGCGAGCGCCCGCCTGGCCCGAGACCTGCGCATGTCCCTGTCCCCCTCGTCCGTTCGGCCGCCGACGGGTTCGGCTTCCGACGGAGGGGAAGGTAGGAACGCGAAGGCCCCGCGGACGTCACACCGCGGGGCCAACTCCCTTGTGCTACCGGGGTATCAGGAGGATTTCCACCCTCCTGGGCGGGTGTCACCGGGGTGGGGGAAGCCCCCCTACTGTCCGGGGGTCACCAGGCCGGACTCGTAGGCCAGGACCACCGCCTGGGCGCGGTCGCGCAGGCCGAGCTTGGCGAGGATCCGCCCGATGTGGGTCTTGACGGTCTGCTCGGCGAGCACCAGCCCGGCGGCTATCTCCTGGTTGGACAGGCCGCGGGCGATCAGCTCCAGCACCTCGGTCTCGCGCGGGGTCAGGCCGTTGAGCCGCACCTTGGGGTCGCGGCGTCTGGCCGGGCGGGTGCGGGCGAAGTCCTCGATCAGCCGGCGGGTCACCGAGGGGGCGAGCAGCGCCTCGCCGGCCGCGACCACCCGGACCGCGGCGATCAGGTCGGCCGGCGGGGCGTCCTTGAGCAGGAAGCCGCTGGCCCCGGCGCGCAGCGCCTCGTACACGTAGTCGTCCACGTCGAAGGTGGTCAGCATCAGCACCTTGGGCCGGTGGGCGCCGGGCACGGTGGGGTCGAGCAGCCGCCGGGCCGCCTCCAGGCCGTCCATGACGGGCATCCGGACGTCCATCAGCACCAGGTCCGGGTGGGTGCGGCCGTTGACCTCCAGGGCCTGGGCGCCGTCCGCCGCGTCCCCCACCACGTCGATGTCGCTCTGGGCGTTGAGCAGGGCCGCGAAGCCCGCGCGCACCATGGCCTGGTCGTCGACGATGATCACGCGGATGGTCATGCGGTGGTCTCCCGGGGGGTGTCTGGGCGGTCGAGGGGCAGGACGGCGGCCACCTTGAAGCCGCCGTCCGGCAGCGGGCCGGTGTCCAGCCTGCCATCGACCAGCCGGACGCGTTCGCGCATTCCCACCAGCCCCTGTCCGGTGCCCTCGACCGAGGCCTCCAGCGACTCGGTGCGCTCCGGCGGGGGCCCGTTGACCACCGTCACCAGCAGCTCCGGGCCGTCGGCGGTCAACGACACCCAGGCCCGCGCGCCGGGGGCGTGGCGCACCACGTTGGCCAGGGCCTCCTGCACGATCCGGTACGCGACCAGGCCGACGGCCTGCGGCACCCCGTCCGCCAGGCCCGGCTCCACGGTCAGCTCGGCCGGCACCCCGGCCCGGCCCACCGTCTCGACCAGTTGGGCGAGTTGGCCCACCCCGGGCTGGGGGGCCCGCTCCCCGCCGGACTCCTCGCTGCGCAGCACGCCGAGCAGCCGGCGCATCTCGGCCAGCGATTCGCGGGCGGTGCCGGCGATCGCGGTGAACTCCTCGGCGGCCTCCTGCGGCACCCCGGCGATCCGGTACGGCGCGCTGGCCGCCTGCACCGCGACGACCGACATGTGGTGGGCCACCACGTCGTGCAACTCCCGTGCGATCCGGGCGCGTTCCTCCAGCAGGGTGCGCCGCTCCCGTTCCACCTCGCTGATCTGCTCCTGCTCGGTGAGCAGCCGGCGGGCCACGGCGCGGTCCCGGACGGCCCAGCCGAGCAGCAGCGCGGCGCCGCTGAGCGCGATCAGCAGCACGGTGGTGCCGTCGCCGGAGCGGGGCAGGCCGAGGGTGGTGGTGAGCGCGGTGAGCAGGACGGTGGCGACCCAGACCGAGACCAGGGTGGCCCGGCTCTCCCGCAGCGCCAGGGCGAGCAGCAGGAAGACGTACGCGATGACCATCGGAGCCGTCCACGGCCAACTGCCCATCACCTGGTGGTGGCGGGCGGTGATGGCGGCGGTGGTGACCATGGTGGCGGCGCTGATCCACCAGGCGGCCAACGGCCGGGTGAGGGCGAGGAACAGCGGCGTGGTCTGGGCGACGGTGAGCGCGGCGGCCACCGGCAGCACCAGGTCGTAGAAGCCGACCAGGCTGGCGATCCCGGTGGGGATCAGCGAGGCCTGGAGGGCGATCACGACGACGTACGGGAGCCGGCGCACCCAGCGCCGGCGGGAGTCGCCGAACAGCGGGGTGTCGTCCTCGCTCGGGGTGGTCAGGTGGTGCCGCAGGGTGCGCAGCTGGCGCAGCGCGAACCCGGGGGCGTCGGCTTTGGTGGGCGTGTTCATCGCGGGCCAGCCTAGGAGGGCGGGGCCCGCGGGGCGTCGCACTGGAGCCCGAACTTCCGGGTGGTACCGGGGTCTCGGGTGATACCCGGGTATGACCGGGGTGTGCCGTCGGGTGCTACGCGGGGCCGCTCCAGTGGCCGGCCAGGGCCGGGCCGAGCTGGTCGAAGTAGCGCTCGATCACCGTGACCATGCCCTCGGGGCCGGCCGGTGCGTGCTCGCTGCTCCAGGAGAGGTGGGCCGCGCGCAGCAGGCTGCCGAAGACGGCGGCGAGCACGGCCGGGCGAAGGTCCTCGGCCGGGTCCAGGCCCTCGCGTTCGGCGAGCACCTGGACGACCAGGCGCTCCTGTTCGGTGACCCGGCGCAGGTGGGCGGCGAGCAGCGGGGGCGTCTCCTCGATCATCCGCATGAGTTCGAGGGCGCTGTGGATCGAACCGGGGCCGGCGGACTCCTCGCTGCCGAGGTCGCGCCAGGCCTTGACGATCGAGGCGCGCAGGGCCTGGAGCGGGGTCTCCTCGGCCGGGCGGTGGCGCAGGCACTCGATGAAGTAGTCCTCGGCCACGGCCATCACGGCGAGCGCGACCTCGTCCTTGTTGGCGAAGTAGCGGAAGAAGGTGCGCTGGGAGACGTCGACGGCGGAGGCGATCTCGTCGACGGTCGTGTGGGCGAAGCCCTGCCGGAGGAAGAGCACGTGGGCGGCCTGGATCAGGGCGTAGCGGGTCTGCTGCTTCTTGCGCTCGCGCAGTCCGGGCGCGCGGTCGGGGCCCGCCGGGGTGCCGGTGGTGCGGGGGGTGTGAGCGGCCATGGCGAGGGCCTTCCGGAGCGCTTGGTGGGGCGGGTGGGATCACGATTTTAGCGCTCTGACAAATGTCAGCAATGGCCAGAAGTCACTGTTTGCCCAATGTCAGCAGCTGACATAATCTGCCGAGGTGGCGTCCGTCGGGCCGGGGCACCTGTGGGGACGGGTGGGCCGGGGCGCCACGCCCAGTCCTGCACCCCAGCCATGCCCCCCGGAGGGCCCAGATGAGTCAGTCCGTCGTGAAGAACTCCGAGGCGGACGCGCCGCCGAATCCACCGTCGGGGGGCGGTCTCAAGGGACACCCCTGGCTGACCCTGCTGACCGTCGCGGTCGGCGTCATGATGGTCGCGCTGGACGGCACGATCGTCGCCATCGCCAACCCGGTGATCCAGGAGAAGCTGAACGCGGCGCCCTCCGAGATCCAGTGGGTCACCAGCGGCTACCTGCTGGCCCTGGCGGTCTTCCTGATCACCGCCGGCAAGATCGGTGACCGCTTCGGCCACAAGGCCACCTTCCTGGTCGGCGCGGCGGGCTTCGCCGCCACCTCGGCCGCGATCGGCTTCGCCGGCAACATCCAGACCGTGATCGCCTTCCGGGTGCTCCAGGGCCTGTTCGGCGCGCTCCTCCAGCCCGCCGCGCTGGGCCTGCTGCGCGGGGCCTTCCCGGCCGAGAGGCTCAACATGGCGATCGGCATCTGGGGCGGTGTGATCGGCGCCTCCACCGCGGCCGGCCCGATCGTCGGCGGCCTGCTGGTCGAGCACGTCAACTGGGAGTCGGTGTTCTTCATCAACATCCCGGTCGGCCTGATCGCGCTGGCGCTGGGTGTGTGGATCCTCAAGGACGTCCGGGCCGAGAAGGCCGCCAAGTCCTTCGACCTGCCCGGCATCGCGCTGCTCTCGGTGGGGATGTTCGCGCTGGTCTTCGGCATCATCAAGGCCCCCGAGTGGGGCTGGGGCGACGCGAGGACGCTGCTGTTCCTGATCGGCGCGGTGGTCCTGATGGTGCTGTTCGCGCTCTGGCAGGGCAAGGCCCGCGAACCGCTGATCCCGCTGAGCCTGTTCCGCTCGGTGCCGCTGTCGGCGGGCGTCCTGCTGATGGTGCTGATGGCCTTCGCGTTCTTCGGCGCGCTCTTCTTCGTGACCTTCTACCTCCAGAACGTGCACGGGATGACGCCGGTCGAGGCCGGCGTCCACCTGCTGCCGATGACCGGCATGATGATCATCGGCTCGCCGCTGGCCGGCCTCGCGATCGGCAAGCTGGGCCCGCGCGTCCCGATCGTGGCCGGCATGCTGATCACCACCGTCGCGATGTTCGGCATGTCCACCCTGGAGACCGGCTCCGGCAACGGCGTGCTCTCGCTCTGGTTCGTCCTGCTGGGCCTCGGCCTCAGCCCGGTCATGGTCGGCGCCACCGAGGTGGTCGTCGGCAACGCCCCGCTGGAGCTGTCCGGCGTGGCCGGCGGCCTCCAGCAGGCCGCGATGCAGGTCGGCGGCAGCCTCGGCACCGCGGTGCTGGGCGCGCTGATGGCCGCCAAGGTCGGCGACGTCCTGCCGGGCAACTGGGCGAAGGCCGGCCTGCCGCCGGTCGAGGGCGCGGCGGGCGAGGGCCTCAAGCAGGCCGCCCAGCTCGGCATCGCCCCGCCGGCCCCGGCCGGCACCCCGCAGCAGGCGGTGGAGGCGATGGCCGGAGCCGTCCACGAGTCCTTCGTGAGCGGTATGTCGCTGGCCTTCGTGGTGGCCGCGGTGGTGGCCTTCGCCGCCGCCGTGCTCGGCCTGCTCACCCGCCGCGGCACCACCGACGCGGGCCCGGCCGTGCACATCTGACGGACCGCGCAACGCCACGGCCCCGGACTCCGCGGAGTCCGGGGCCGTCGTGCCGTTCCCGGTGGGCGCCGTGCCCGCCACCGCCGGCGCCCTCGCGGAGCCCCGCGGACGCCGAAGGGCCGGACCCCCGACGGGAGTCCGGCCCCTCAGTGGCTACGGGCGGATCAGGCGTCGCCGCCGGCGGCGCCCGGGTCGGCCGCGGTCACGTCCAGCAGCTGGTAGCGGTCGATCGCGTCCTTCAGCGCCGAGCGGTCGACCTTGCCCTGCTTGGCGAGCTCGGTGAGCACCGCCAGGACGACCGACTGCGCGTCGATGTGGAAGAAGCGACGGGCCGCGCCACGGGTGTCGGCGAAGCCGAAGCCGTCGGCGCCCAGCGACTGGTACTGACCCGGCACCCAGCGGGCGATCTGGTCCGGCACCGCGCGCATCCAGTCGGACACCGCGACGACCGGGCCCTCGGCGCCCTGGAGCTTCTGGGTGACGTACGGCACGCGCTGCTGCTCCTCGGGGTGCAGCAGGTTGAACTCCTCGGCCTCCACCGCGTCGCGGCGCAGCTCGTTCCAGGAGGTCGCGGACCAGACGTCGGCCTTGACGTTCCACTCCTCGGCGAGGATGCGCTGGGCCTCCAGGGCCCACGGCACGGCCACGCCGGAGGCGAGGATCTGGGCCGGGACCTGGCCGGCGGTGCCCGGCGCGTACTTGTGCAGACCCTTGAGGATGCCCTCGACGTCCACGTTCTCGGGCTCGGCCGGCATCTTGATCGGCTCGTTGTAGACGGTCATGTAGTAGAACACGTCTTCACCGTGCGGGTGCTCGGCCGTGGAGCCGTACATCCGGCGCAGACCGTCCTGGACGATGTGCGCGATCTCGAAGCCGTACGCCGGGTCGTACGCGACGACGCCGGGGTTGGTCGAGGCCAGCAGGTGCGAGTGGCCGTCGGCGTGCTGCAGGCCCTCACCGGTCAGCGTGGTGCGGCCGGCGGTGGCGCCGATGACGAAGCCGCGGGCCAGCTGGTCGGCCATCTGCCAGAACTGGTCGCCGGTGCGCTGGAACCCGAACATCGAGTAGAAGACGTACACCGGGATCAGCGGCTCGCCGTGGGTCGCGTAGGACGACCCGGCGGCGATCAGCGAGGCGGTGCAGCCGGCCTCGGAGATGCCGTCGTGCAGCATCTGGCCGGTCGGCGACTCCTTGTAGGCCAGCAGCAGGTCGCGGTCGACCGACTCGTAGGTCTGGCCCAGCGGGTTGTAGATCTTCGCCGACGGGAACAGCGAGTCCATGCCGAAGGTGCGGTACTCGTCCGGCGCGATCGGCACGAAGCGGTTGCCGATGCCCTTGTCCCGCATGAGGTCCTTGAGCACCCGGACGAACGCCATGGTGGTGGCGATGGTCTGGTTGCCGGAGCCCTTCTTGACCGCCTTGTACGCGTCGTCGCCGGGCAGCACCAGCGGGCGCGGGCGCACCTTGCGGGTGGGCACGTAGCCGCCCAGCTCGCTGCGGCGGTCGTGCATGTACTGGATCTCTTCCGAGTCGCGGCCCGGGTGGTAGTAGGGCGGGTAGCCCTCGTCGAGCTGCTTGTCGGTGATCGGCAGGTGCAGCCGGTCGCGGAAGCGCTTCAGGTCCTCGACCGTCAGCTTCTTCATCTGGTGGGTGGCGTTGCGGCCCTCGAAGTTGGGGCCCAGCGTCCAGCCCTTGACCGTCTGGGCGAGGATGACCGTCGGCTGGCCCTTGTGCTCGCGGGCCGCCTTGAACGCCGCGTAGATCTTCTTGTGGTCGTGACCGCCGCGACCCAGGTGCTGGATCTGCTGGTCGGTCATGCTCTCGACCATGGCGCGCAGGCGCAGGTCGCCGCCGAAGAAGTGCTCGCGGATGTAGTCGCCGGTCTCGGTGGCGTAGGTCTGGAACTGGCCGTCCGGGGTGGTGTTCATCTTGTTCACCAGGACGCCGTCGCGGTCCTGCGCGAGCAGCGGGTCCCAGCTGCGGTCCCAGATGAGCTTGATCACGTTCCAGCCGGCGCCCCGGAACTGGGACTCCAGCTCCTGGATGATCTTGCCGTTGCCGCGGACCGGGCCGTCCAGGCGCTGCAGGTTGCAGTTGACCACGAAGGTCAGGTTGTCCAGGCCCTCGCGGGCGGCCAGCGACAGCTGGCCGAGCGACTCGGGCTCGTCCATCTCGCCGTCGCCGAGGAAGGCGTACACCTGCGAGTCCGAGGTGTCCTTGATGCCGCGGTGCTCCAGGTAGCGGTTCATCCGCGCCTGGTAGATCGCGCCGAGCGGGCCGAGGCCCATCGAGACGGTCGGGAACTCCCAGAAGTCCGGCATCAGCCGCGGGTGCGGGTAGCTGGACAGGCCGTACGGGGCCTTCGACTTCTCCTGGCGGAACGCGTCGAGCTGCTGCTCGGTGAGTCGGTCCAGCAGGAAGGCGCGGGCGTAGATGCCGGGGGAGGCGTGACCCTGGAAGAAGATCTGGTCGCCGGACTCGCCCTCGGCGTCCTTGCCGCGGAAGAAGTAGTTGAAGCCGACGTCGTACAGGGACGCGGAGGAGGCGAAGGTGGCGATGTGCCCACCGACGCCGATGCCGGGGCGCTGAGCCCGGGAGACCATGACGGCCGCGTTCCACCGGGTCGCGTTGAGGATCTTCCGCTCGATCTCCTCGTTGCCGGGGAAGAACGGTTCGTCCTTGGTCGCGATGGTGTTGACGTAGTCCGTGCTGCGCATCTCGGGCACGGCGACGCGCTTCTCGCGGGCGCGCTCGATCAGCCGCAGCATCAGGTAACGGGCACGCTCACGCCCCCGCTCGTCGATGGCCGCATCGAGCGACTCCAGCCATTCCGCGGTCTCCTCGGGATCGAAGTCCGGGACCTGACTCGGAAGGCCGCCAATGATGATCGGGTTGCGATCGGATCCGGAAGCCACGCTGTTCCTTCACTGTCGGTCGAAACTGAGGTGTGTCGCGCCGCCTCCATCGTGCTACCGCGCTCGGAGATCCGTCATCTCTACCGATCGGTAACCGTTCCGCCTTGTGGACGGTCCGGTCTGGCGGCGTGCGGTGCGGGCGTCTTCGTCCGCTCCGCACACCCCCGGGTGTTACGAAAAGAGGTGGTCCGACCTGGTGTCCCGTCCGCCCGATGGCGGGCGGCCGGGGTGAGGGCCAACAGGAGACTCTACGCCCGCGCATGCGCGGACCCGAATGCCGTTCGCATCTCGGGCATGCGTACGGCCTGTGGGCCGGGACCACCCGAAGCATCCTTGTCCCACGCAGAGAAGGGCAAATCGGTGTGATTCCCGACACCTCGCGCGGCGTGTCCCGGTGCGACACGTCAACCTTTGGAGGGGATCGGGGGTCGGGTACTTGCGCGAACCGCCGCGCCCGTGTGGACTACGGCCACAGCCTCGGCATGGATGCCGAGCCGAATACTGGAGGTTATTCCCGTGAGCGCGACCGCGGACCCCGCGGACAAGTCCAACCCGGCGACCCGTCTCGGCTTCGAAGAGGGCCAGATCGTCCAGGAGCTGGGGTACGACGACGACACTGACCAGGACCTCCGCGAGGGCATCGAGGAGGTCACCGGGACGGATCTCGTCGACGAGGACTACGACGACGTCGCCGACGCCGTCCTGCTGTGGCACCGCGACGACGACGGGGACCTCACCGACGCCCTCGTCGACGCGCTGGAGTACCTCGCGGAGGGCGGCCTGATCTGGCTGATGACGCCCAAGACCGGGCGGGACGGCCACATCGAGGCGTCCGACATCAACGACGCGGCCAAGACCGCGGGCCTCTCCCAGACCAGCTCGATCAACATCGTCAAGGACTGGGCGGCCACCAGGCTCGCGACCAAGTCCACGGCGAAGGGCGCCAAGCGCTGAGCGGGCGCTGAAGCCCCGTACCGGGCCCCGTCGGAGGAATCCCTCCGGCGGGGCCCGGCGCATGTCCGCCGCAGCATGTCCGCCGCCGCGTGCCCGCCGCCGCGTGCCCGCCGCCGCGTGCCCGCCGCCGGGTGTCCGTCGCCGGGTGTCCGCCGCCCGTCCGCCGTCGCGGCGGGGCCGGCCGCGCGCCGGTCGGCAATCCGGACGGCACCCCGGACGGTCCGCCGGGGCGTTCGCGGACGGCGAACGCGGCGGGGCCGCGACCACCCTCCTCATCCGTTCGGCCGAACGGCCGTAAGCGAGTGCGAGGATGTGGCCTGCCGCGCCCGCCGCGCGGCGCGGTCGCGTCAGAAAGGTCCCGCCCATGGCCATCGAGGTCGGCACCCCGGCTCCGGACTTCGAGCTCAACAACCAGCACGGCGAGGCCGTCCGGCTCTCCGACTACCGGGGCCGGAAGAACGTCGTCCTGGTCTTCTACCCGTTCGCCTTCACCGGCGTGTGCACCGGCGAGCTGGGCGCGATCCAGCGGGAGCTGGCGGGCCTGCAGAACGACACCGTGCAGGTGCTCGGCCTCTCCTGCGACTCGCAGTTCTCCCAGCGGGTCTTCGCCGACCGGGAGGGCCTGGAGTTCCCGCTGCTGGCCGACTTCTGGCCGCACGGCGAGGTCGCCCGGGCGTACGGCGTCCTCGACTCCGAGCGCGGCTGCCCGCTGCGTGGCACCTTCGTGATCGACACCGCGGGCACGGTGCGCTGGAGCGTCGTCAACGGCCTCCCGGACGCCCGGGACGAGCAGGAGTACCTGAAGGTCCTCGCGGCCCTCTGAGGCCCCGCCCTGGCCCCCTGGCCGCCCCGCGGGCGCCGGGGGCGGCCTCCCGGCACCCTCCGGCCGGGTGCCGGGACGCCGTGTCCGGCCTGATCAGGGGTGCGGACGGGAACCCCGTACTACGCTCGGGCCGTTGGCGGGGTGGGACGCGGGAGCCGATGGGCCTCCCGCCGCCCCGGACCGCACCACCGGGGGCACCACGGACGTGCCTCCCGATTCTTGGAGGACTAGTGGGAGTCAGCCTCAGCAAGGGCGGCAACGTCTCGCTCACCAAGCAGGCACCGGGCCTCACCGCCGTGCTCGTCGGCCTGGGCTGGGACGTCCGGACCACCACCGGTGCGGACTTCGACCTGGACGCCAGCGCCCTGCTGTGCAATGCCCAGGGGAAGGTCACCTCGGACGGCAACTTCGTGTTCTTCAACAACCTGAAGAGCCCGGACGGCTCGGTCGAGCACACCGGCGACAACCTGACCGGTGAGGGCGAGGGCGACGACGAGGCGATCAAGGTCAACCTGGTCGGCGTGCCGGCGGACGTCGAGAAGATCGTCTTCCCGGTGTCGATCTACGACGCCGAGACCCGCGGCCAGAACTTCGGCCAGGTCCGCAACGCGTTCATCCGCGTGGTGAACCAGGCCGACAACACGGAGCTGGCCCGCTACGACCTCTCCGAGGACGCCTCCACCGAGACCGCGATGGTCTTCGGCGAGCTGTACCGCAACGGCGCGGAGTGGAAGTTCCGCGCCATCGGCCAGGGCTACGCCTCCGGCCTGCGGGGCATCGCGCAGGACTTCGGCGTCAACGTCTGATCCGCCCGCGGCGCCCTGCGGCGCGGGCTGCGCGCCGTTCTCCCGGGGCGGCCCCGGACCTCCGTGGTCCGGGGCCGCCCCGGTTGCGTCCCCCCGGTGCCGCCCCGGCCGCGGCGACCCGGTGCCGCGGCGGTTTCCCGCGCTGCGAGGATGTGAGTTCAGGAAGTTCAGCCGACCGGAACCGGTCGGCCGGGGCCGCGGGGGATTACACCTGGATGGCGCCCCGGGAGAAGCAAGGGAGGAAGAACGTCATGGTGGTCACGCTCGCCAAGGGTGGCAACGTCTCGCTCACCAAGGCCGCGCCGAACCTGACGCAGGTCCAGATCGGCCTCGGCTGGTCCGCCCGTTCGACCACGGGCGCCCCGTTCGACCTCGACGCGAGCGCCCTGATCTGCGGTGGCGGCCGGGTGCTCGGTGACGAGTACTTCGTCTTCTACAACAGCCTCAAGAGCCCCGAGGGCTCCGTGGAGCACCAGGGCGACAACCTCACCGGCGGCGACGACTCGGGTGACGACGAGGTGGTCCTGGTCAACCTGGACCTCGTCCCGGCGCAGGCCGACAAGGTGATCTTCGCGGTCTCGATCTACGAGGCCGAGGCGCGGCTCCAGAACTTCGGTCAGGTCCGCAACGCCTACATCCGGGTCGTCAACTCGGTCGACGGCCAGGAGATCGCCCGCTACGACCTGTCCGAGGACGCGTCCAGCGAGACTGCGATGATCTTCGGTGAGCTGTACCGCTACGCGGGCGAGTGGAAGTTCCGCGCAGTGGGCCAGGGGTACGCCTCCGGCCTGCGTGGCATCGCGCTCGACTTCGGCGTGAACGTACAGTAAGGGCGGAAATCGGACTTGTCGCACCCGACCCGATCATGAGAACAGAGGGCAGTGCGGGGGTGACCTGACCGGGCCGAGGCCCGGTCAGGACGTCTCGGGGACGAGGTCGCCCCCGGCACGGCCAGAACCCGAAAGGTAACCAACTCCCGTGTTCCTCCGCACATTCGGCTGGTCGTTCGCGATCACCGCCATCGGCCTGGTCGCGGCCGGACTGCTCTGGGGAGCCCAAGGCTTCGGCATCGTGCTGATCCTCTCCATCCTGGAGATCTCCCTGTCGTTCGACAACGCGGTGGTCAACGCCACGGTGTTGAAGCGGATGAACCCGTACTGGCAGAAGATCTTCCTGACCGTCGGTGTCCTCATCGCGGTCTTCGGCATGCGCCTGGTCTTCCCGCTGCTGGTCGTCGGCCTGACCGCGAAGCTCAGCCCCGCGACGGTCATCGACCTCGCGCTGCACTCCGACAAGACCTACGAGGGCCTCACCTACGGCCAGTACCTGGAGGCGGCCAACCCGGCCATCGCGGCCTTCGGCGGCGTCTTCCTGCTGATGATCTTCCTCGACTTCATCTTCGAGGAGAAGGACTACAACTGGCTGGCCTGGATCGAGCGCCCGCTGGAGAAGGTCGGCAAGCTGGAGGCCTTCTCCACCGTCGTCGCCCTGGTCGCCCTGCTGCTCGCCTCCAACTTCTTCGCCGGGGAGCACGCGGAAACCGTTCTGCTCGCCGGTGTCCTCGGCCTGGTCACCTACCTCGCCGTCAACGGCCTCTCCTCGATCTTCGAGTCGGGGCTGGAGGCCGAGGAGGAGCGCGAGGAAGCGGCGGAGAAGGCCGGCAAGTCGATCGTCCAGGTCGGCGGCAAGGCCGCGTTCTTCCTCTTCCTCTACCTGGAGGTCCTGGACGCCTCGTTCTCCTTCGACGGCGTGGTCGGCGCGTTCGCCATCTCCAGCGACATCTTCCAGATCACCCTGGGCCTCGGCATCGGCGCGATGTACATCCGCTCGCTGACCGTCTTCCTGGTCCGCAAGGGCACCCTGGACGACTACGTCTACCTGGAGCACGGCGCGCACTACGCGATCGGCGCCCTGGCGGTGATCCTGATGGTCGGGATCAAGTACCACATCCCGGAGATCGTCACCGGCCTGATCGGCGTCGCCTTCATCGGGCTGGCGCTCGGCTCGTCGATCCTGCGCAACCGGCGCGAGGGCGCGGACGAGGAGCCGGAGCTGGTCGGCACCGGCAAGTAGTCCTGCCGCAGGGCAAGCGAAACGGCCGCCTCCGGGAAATCCCGGGGGCGGCCGTTCCACGTGGTCCCTGGTGGGTACCCGAGGGGCGCCGGGGTCAGCCGAGCTGCTGCTCGATCGCGCGCAGCTTGCGCTCCAGCGAGTCCAGCTTCGGCATCGACAGCGTGTCGTCGTCGGCCGTCAGGTCGATGCTCGAGCCGCTGCGGGACGACCCGGTGCCGGAGGCGGAGGAGGACGACGAGTAGGACGAGGACGACGAGTAGGACGAGGACGAGTAGGTGGAGGACGTGTACGAGGAGCCGACGGCGGCGCGGGGGCGGTGGCCGGCGTCCAGGGCGGCCGGCTCGAGCGAGTCGGCGGACGGGCGCGAGGTCGAGGTGGAGGCGTCGGGTCCCGCGGCTAGGGCAGGCTCCGTAGCGCTCGGGCCGTCTCCGGCAGCCGTGAGGGCGGGAACCTGGCGGCCGCCGCGGGTCCGGGCGAGCATGCCGCCCTGGCGGGAGATGGCCTTCAGCTCGGCCCGCTCGCGACGGTCGGCCGTACGGGCGCGGGCCTTGGCGTCCAGCTTCGCCTGGCGTTCCTCGCGCACCTCCTCGACCGCCTCGTCCAGGCTGCGGACGTTCTCCAGCAGCATCAGCGACCAGGCCGCGTAGGTCTCGCGCGGGGCGCGCAGCCAGCGGACGATGCGGATCTGCGGCAGCGGGCGCGGCACCAGGCCCTGCTCGCGCAGCGCGGCCTTGCGGGTCTGCTTCAGCGCCCGGTCGAAGAGGATCGCCGCCGAGATCGACATGCCGGAGAAGAACTGCGGGGCACCGTCGTGGGACACGCCGCGCGGGGCGTGCACCCAGTTGAACCAGGCCGAGGCGATCGCGAACACCCAGACCAGCAGGCGCGAGCCGAGCGCCGCGTCACCGTGGCTGGCCTCGCGGACGGCGAGCACCGAGCAGAACATCGCGGCGCCGTCCAGCCCGAACGGGACGAGGTACTCCCAGCCGCCGGACAGGCCCAGGTTCTCCTTGCCGAAGCCGACCAGGCCGTGGAAGGAGAGGGCGGCCGCGACACCGGCACAGCAGAACAGCAGCGTGTACGAGGAGATGCCGTAGATCATCTCCTTGCGCCGACGGCGCTCCTCGCTGCGCTCCCAGGAGTCGCCGGACTCGTCCTTCTTCGAGCTCTTGAATCGCAGTGTCGCCATCAGGACGGCGACGAACAGCAGGGCTGCGCCGCCGACGACGGTCCAGACCAGCTGTATGGAGGTCAGGTTCATTGCGGGTCGGGCCTCGGGTTTCCGCAGGGGACAGGATCACAGCGCGACACAGGCGGTCAGGACCCGCCGTGCGGGCACTGCCTGACGGTTCGTTCGTCGCCGCACGGCATGCCCGCCGCACCCGCGCAGGGGCGGACGGGACACCTGTGCGGCTAGACGATATCGCGTCCGAAGGGGCGGCATGTTACGGGAGGGCGGCTTCCTCCGGCCAATCGACCCGCCGATCGGGCCCGGTTGGGTAGGGGAGGGGGCGGACGGGGTATCCGACGGCCGGGCCGATGCCCGATCATTGGTCGGCGGACCGTCAGAGCGCCTGGCGGGAGCAGGGGGAGAGGACGGGATGGTCTCGATCTGGGAGTACCTGCGCGGGGACAAGAGCTACACCTTCGACAACCCCGGCGGTCAGCACAAGGTCATACTCACCAAGTCGGCCCCGCAGCACGCGATCACCGGGTCGGCCGCCACCACCGGCTACCTCTACGTCAACCTGCACTGGACGATGGGCGCCGGAGGCGCCCCCCGGCCGAGCGCCCGGGAGTCCGTCAGGCGGTTCCTCAGCCCGCGGATCCTGCGGCCGCAGGACCCGGACTCGCCGCAGGGCACCGAGCCGACCAACGTCGACCTCGACCTCGCCTGCATGTACGAGCTCTCCGACGGGAGCACCGGCGTGGTGCAGCCGCTCGGCGGGCTCTTCGGCGACCTCCAGAACGTGCCGTACATCAAGCTCAGCGGCGACGACCAGTACGGGGCGCCGTCCGGCGAGACGATGTACGTCAACCTGGAGAAGAAGGACAAGTTCAAGCGGCTGCTGATCTTCGTCTACATCTACGACGGCACGCCGGCCTTCGAACAGGCGAACGCGGTGCTCACGATCGTGCCGCAGACCGGGCCGCGGATCGAGATCAAGCTGGAGGAGCGGGCCCGGGCGGCGCGCTCCTGCGCGGTGGTGCTGATCGAGAACGCGGGGGACAACCAGCTGACGGTGCGCCGCGAGGTGCGGTACGTCAACGGGTTCCAGGCGGACATCGACCGGCTGTACGGCTTCGGGCTGCAGTGGCAGCGCGGGTACAAGAGCGACTGACGGCGGGCCGCGGGTCCTTGGCGGTTCCACGGCGGCCCGGCGGCGGTCCGTTGGCGGCCCGGGGGTGGGCCGTTGGCGGTTCCGCGGCGGTCCGTTGGCGGCCCGGGGGTGGGCTGGGCCGTTGACGTACCGCACCTCGCGGCGGGCCGGGCCGGGTTCGGTTCCGGCGGGACCGAGGGCCTCGGACGGCCCCGGTCCCGCCGGGGGCGTCAGCGGGGCTGGAACTGCGGGCCCTGCGGGGGCAGTGCGAACTCCTCGCCGGTAGGCGCCGGGGGCTGGGCCGTCGGGGGCTGGGCCGTCGGCGGCTGCGGCGGGACGGGCGGCTGCTGGCCCGTGCCGGGCTGCGGGTAGCCGTAGCCGGCGGGGCGCTGCTGCTGCGGCGGGACGGGCTGGTTCGGCTGGGGGTAGCCGTAGCCGCCCGGCTGCTGCTGGTAGCCCTGCCGGCCGAAGCCGGCCGTGGGCTGCTGCTGGGGGTAGCCGTACCCCGTGCCGGGCTGCTGGGGGTAGCCGTAGCCGGTACCGGGCTGGTGGGCGGGGGGCGCGGTGGGCGGCGGGGGCATGGTCGGAGGGGCGGTGGGCGGCGGCGGGGTCACCGGTGCGGGCGAGGGGCTCGCGGCGCCCGCTGCGGCGGTGGTGGCCGGGGCCGGTGCGGTGGCCGGGCCGGCGGCCGGCGGCTGGGCCGGGCCCTGGGTGGGCCGCTGGGCGGGCTGGGCCGGCGGCGACTGCGGGACGGCCGGGGCCAGGGTGAAGGTGTCCGGCTCGGGAGCGGTCGAGCGCGGGTCCGGCATCGCGGCGCCGCGCGGGTCGGGCGCGCCGGACGGGGTGGCGGTGGACGCGGGCGCCTGGGCCGGCACCGGGTCGGCCTCCGCCGCGTCGTCCACCATGATGCCGAAGTCGGTGGCGAGGCCGATCAGCCCGGAGGTGTAGCCCTGGCCGATCGCCCGGAACTTCCAGCCCCCGGACCGACGGTACAGCTCGCCCGCGACCAGCGCGGTGACGTTCTCGGCGTCGTCGATCGCGAACTCGGCGAGTGCGGGCGCGCCGTCGCCGGCGGTGGCGTCGAAGAGCAGCAGGCGCAGCCCCGGCACCGCGCGGAACGGGCCGCCCTCGGAGGAGCCGGCCAGCACCACGCGGTCCACCTCGGCGGGCAGCTTGCCCAGCTCGACCTCGACCGTGTCGATGATCTCGGCGCCGCCGGAGGTCTGCTGCTTGGGCAGGTGGCGGACCAGGCCGGAGGGGTGACGGGGCTGGTTGTAGAAGACGAAGTCGGCGTCCGAGCGGACCTTGCCGGAGGCGCCGAGCAGCAGCGCGGACGCGTCCACGTCCGGCGCACCGGGCGTGGCGCTCCAGCGCAGCACGGCGCGGACCGCCGCCGCCGGCAGTGCGATGTTGGCGCCCTTGGCCATCACGTGCGTCATAGCCGACCATCCTGCCTGTTCGCCACCCCTTCGGACAACGTGACCGGACCGGTCCGTGCCGGTTCGGACTTTGCCAAGACTTGCGCTTTCCGAGGTTTGCCGCCGTCGTTTCCGGGGTTCGCCGGCGCCACGCCCGTGATCGTCCAAGTGGACCGGGATGTTCCGGGAGTTCAGTGCCGGGGAACCGGGACCGGCCGGATCCCGTCCGTACGATGGGCGGTCGAAAGGTCCCCGGGGATTTTCGGTGGAGGGGCGCCCGGCGGAGGCGTGCCCGGGAACCATGGCGCCCGGTCCGCCGGTTGACCAGGGTGTCGTCGGCAACGGGCCGCAGGCCCGTCCACTTCCTGGAGGAGAGCACCTTGCGCCATTTCGGCCACCTCGCCGAGGACGTACGCCGCCGGCTCTTCCTGGAACAGCCGCGCCCGTTCAGCGCGGACAGCGAGCCGACGGTGCTCGCCACCGCCCTCGGCGGCACCCTCTACAGCCCGGCCACCAGGCCCGCCCTGGCCGCCGACATCCGCAAACTCGCTGGTCGGGGCGTGGTGTCGATGGTGCTCTGCCTGGAGGACGCGATCGCCGACCATGAGGTGGACGAGGGCGAGCGGAACCTGGTCGAACAGTTGAATGACCTGGTCAAGGATTTCACCTCCTGTGCACAGCCCCATCCCCTGCTCTTCATCAGGGTCCGTGCCGCCGCCCAGATCCTCGACCTGGCCGAGCGGCTCGGACCGGCCGTCGAACTGCTCAGCGGTTTCGTGCTGCCGAAGTTCACCCCCGCGAACGGCGGGGAGTACCTGGCCGCGCTGGCCGCCGCCGAGGCCGCGACCGGGCGGCGGCTGTTCGCCATGCCCGTCCTGGAGTCGCCCGAGCTCGCCCACCTGGAGACCAGGCGGGACCAGCTCTTCGGCCTCGCCGAACTGCTCGCCGGCCACCGCGAGCGGGTACTCGCCGTCCGGCTCGGCGTCACCGACCTCTGCTCCGCGTACGGCCTGCGGCGCTCGCCCGACCTCACCGCGTACGACGTGGCGCTGGTCGCGGCGGTGATCGGGGACGTGGTCAACGTGCTCGGCCGGGCGGACGGCACCGGGTACACCGTCACCGGGCCGGTCTGGGAGTACTTCCCGGTGCAGGAGCGGATGTTCAAGCCGCAGCTGCGCCGGACCCCGTTCGCCGGGGCGTCCCTCTCCGCCGCGGCCGGGGCGCTGACCGCCTCCGGGGAGGAGGTCCGCCGGCGGATCATCGAACACGACCTGGACGGGCTGATCAGGGAGGTCGAGCTCGACCGGGCCAACGGCCTGCTCGGCAAGACCTGTATCCACCCCAGTCATGTGCCGGCCGTGCACGCCCTCTCCGTGGTCACGCACGAGGAGTACTGCGACGCCCGCGACATCCTCCGGCAGGAGCAGGAAGGCGGCGGGGTACTGCGCTCGGCGTACACCAACAAGATGAACGAGGCCCGGCCGCACCGGGCCTGGGCGGAGCGGGTGCTGCTGCGGGCGGAGGTGTTCGGAGTGGCCCGGGAGGACGTGAGCTTCGCGGAACTGCTGTCGGCCTGCCTGTGCGGCTGACTGTTTCCGTGGCCGAGCCCGAGCCGTTCCCTCCGGTTCTCCAGGCGCGGGTATGACGGAGCCGTGAGCGCGGACACGACCGGGGCGCGGAGGCGCCGACGTACCGAGGCGCCCATGTGCCTTGCGCGCGAAGCGGCAATGCACCAGCGCGCCAACGCACCAGCGCACCAACGCATGAACGCACCAACGCACCAACGCATGAACGCACCAACGCACCATCGAAGGCAGGACCAGCAGTGACAGCAACACCGCAGACGTGGACCGGCCGTTGGGTCGCCGACCGTGCCGGGATCGCACTGACCGGCTCCGACCGCCTCCCCGAACTCGTCGGCCTGGCGCTGCGCGCGGGGAACCCCAAGCGCGCCCACCTGCTGGTCTCCAACGTGCTCGGCAAGCACGTGCCGCAGCGGCCCTCGGTGGTCCACGGCACCGGGCTCGAACTCGGCCGCCGGGTCCGTGAACTGCTCGGCGCCGAGGCCACCGCGCGTGCCGTCGTGCTCGGTTACGCGGAGACGGCCACCGGCCTCGGCCACAGCGTCGCCGACGGCCTGGACGCCCCCTACCTGCATTCCACCCGCCGACCGGTGCCCGGCCTGGCCCCCGTCGGCGGCTTCGAGGAGGAGCACTCGCACGCCACCTCGCACCTGCTGCTCCCGGCCGACCCCGCACTCCTCGCCGGGGACGGGCCGCTGGTGCTGGTGGACGACGAGTTCTCCACCGGCCGGACGGTCCTCAACACCATCCGCGACCTGCACGCCCGCCACCCGCGCAGCCACTACGTGGTGGTCGCCCTGGTGGACCTGCGTTCCGCCGTCGACCGGCGCCGGCTCGACGAGGCCGCCGCCGAACTCGGCGTCCGGCTGGACCTGGTGGCCACCGCGAGCGGGGCCGTCGAGCTGCCCGAGGACGTGGTGGCGCGGGCCGGGCGACTGATCGCCGAGGCGGCGCCGGGGGAAGCGCCGCCGGCGGCCCCCGCCGCGCCGCTGGCCCGGGTCGAGCTGGACTGGCCCGCCGGGCTCCCGGACGGCGGCCGGCACGGCTTCACCGCCCGCGACCGTGCCCGGCTGGACGCCGCGCTGCCCCGACTGGCCGGACAGCTGGCCGAGGCCCTGCCCGAAGGGGCGCGGCGGGTGCTGGTGCTCGGCTTCGAGGAGCTGATGTACGTGCCGCTGCGCCTCGCCGACGCACTCACCGAGCGGCTCGGCGGCGACCGCGTCCGGTTCTCCACCACCACCCGCTCGCCCGTCCTGGCGGTGGACGACCCGGGCTACGCCATCCGCACCCGGCTCGCCTTCCCGGCCCACGACGACCCGCAGGACGGCGGCTCGCCCGAGCGCTACGCGTACAACGTCGCCCCCGGCAGCGATCCGGCGCGGCGCTTCGACTCGGTGGTGCTGGTGGTCGACGACGTGGCCGACACCCCGGCGCTGCACGAGGGCGAGCGGGCGCTGCTCGGGCAGCTGCGGGGGGTGACCGACCGGGTGGTGCTCGCGGTGCTGCCCTCGCACCGGCCGGTGCCCGGGGCTGCCTCGTCGCCGGTGCCCCCGCTGTCGTCCGCGTCCGCCGCGGTGCCGGTCCCGGTGCCGGTCCCGGTGCCCGCCGCGCTGCCCGCTCCGTTGTACGGGCCGGCGTTCTCCTCGTACCCGGCCGAGGAGGTGGCCTGGCTGCTCAAGGACCTCTCCGGGGTCGCGCTCGAAGCCCCCACCGAGGAGCGCGAGGAGGCCGTCCAGAACGGCGGCGCGCACTACGCCGAGTCGCTGCCGGTCGAGTATCAGCCCAGCCCCGAGTACCAGGAGCTGTTCCAGCAGGCCCTGCGCGGCTCCGCCGGCCGGATCGCGCTCGCGGTCGGCACCGTCGCCGAGACGCTGCTGCGCGAGCGCGGCCCCGGCCTGGTGCTCGCCTCGCTGGCCCGCGCCGGCACGCCCGTCGGCATCCTGATCCGCCGCTGGCTGGCCTTCGCCCACGGCCTGTCCGTCCCGCACTACGCGGTCTCGATCGTGCGCGGCCGCGGCATCGACCCGGTCGCGCTGCGGTACCTGGCGGCCCACCACCGCGCGCAGGACGTGGTGTTCGTGGACGGCTGGACCGGCAAGGGTGCGATCACCCGTGAACTGGCCGGCGCACTGGCCGGCACCGACTTCGACCCGGACCTCGCGGTGCTGGCCGACCCGGGCCGCTGCGTGCGGACGTACGGCACCCGGGACGACTTCCTGATCCCGTCCGCCTGCCTCAACTCCACGGTCTCCGGGCTGGTTTCGCGCACCGTGCTGCGCGCCGGGCTGATCGGGCCGGACGACTTCCACGGCGCCAAGCACTACGCCGAACTGGCCGGGAGCGACGTCTCGGCGGCCTTCCTGGACGCGGTGGCCGCCCGCTTCGGCGAGGTCCGCGCCGCGGCGGTCGAGGGCGCCGACCGGCTCGCCGACGACCCGCGGCGCACGCCCGACTGGGCCGGCTGGGCGGCGGTCGAGCGGATCAGCGCCGAGTACGGCATCGACAACGTCAACCTGGTCAAGCCGGGCGTCGGCGAGACGACCCGGGTGCTGCTGCGGCGCGTCCCCTGGCGGATCCTCGCCCGGCGCGGCGCCGGGGCCGACCTCGACCACGTCCGGCTGCTCGCCGCCCAGCGCGGGGTCGAGGTCGAGGAGGTGGACGGCCTGCCGTACACCTGCGTCGGCCTGATCCACCCCCGCTACAGCCGAGGGGCGACCGGGGGCGACGGACGCGCCGTCACGGACATCGGTGCCGTGACCGACGTGGATGCCGTGACCGACGTGGGTGCCGTGACGGACGGGCGCGTCGTGACTGTGACTACGGGGAGGGATTCCTGATGGGTGTTCTGGTGGCCAGCGACCTCGACCGCACGCTGATCTACTCCGAACGGGCGATGGCCCTGGCCGAGCCCGACCGGCTCGCGCCGCGGCTGCTCTGCGTCGAGGTGTACCAGGGGCGGCCGCTGTCCTACATGACCGAGCGGGCCGCCGGGCTGCTCGCCGAACTCGCGCGGGAGGTCTGCTTCGTCCCGGCCACCACCCGGACGCCGGAGCAGTACGGGCGGGTCAACCTGCCCGGCCCGATGCCGGACTGGGTCCCCGCGTACGCGATCTGCGCCAACGGCGGGCAGCTGCTGGTGGACGGCGTGCCGGACGGCGACTGGCGGGCTGAGATCACCGCGCGGATAGCGGCCGGCTCCGCCCCGCTGGAGGAGGTGACCCGGCGGCTCGCCCTGTGCGCCGACCCGGAGTGGACACACAAGCGGCAGGTCGCCGACGGGCTGTTCGCCTACCTGGTGGTCGAGCGCACCGCGCTGCCGCAGGGCTGGATCGAGGAGCTGACCGGCTGGTGCGCCGAGCGCGGCTGGTCGGTCTCCCTGCAGGGGCGCAAGGTCTACGCCGTGCCCGCGCCGCTCACCAAGAGCGCCGCGCTGGCCGAGGTCGTCCGGCGCACCGGAGCCGACACGGTACTCGCGGCCGGGGACTCGCTGCTCGACGCGGACCTGCTGCTCGCGGCGGACGCGGGCTGGCGCCCGGGACACGGCGAACTCGCGGACAGCGGCTGGACGGCCCCCGCCGTCACCGCCCTGACGGAGACGGGGGTGACGGCGGGGGAGGAGATCGTCCGGCGGTTCCTCGCGGGGGCGTCGGCCCTGCCGGTCGGGGTCTGACCGGAGCGGGCCCCGGTCAGCCGCGGCAACCGCCGGTCAGCCGCAGCAACCACCGCCGCAGCAACCGCCCCCGCCCCCGGCGGCGGGGGCCTGCTGGGCGGCGGCCGCGCCGCCGGTGACGGCGACGGTGGACAGCAGCTTCACGGTGTCGTCGTGGCCCTGCGGGCAGACGGCGGGGTCGTTGGCCTGGGCCATCGGGCGGCGAAGCTCGAAGGTGGCGCCGCAGGAGCGGCAGCGGAAGTCGTAGCGTGGCATACCGGCAGGGTACCCAGCGGGGGCGGCCGCCGGGTGCCGGTTCCGGCGTTACCGAGCGCTCCCGGTGTTGCTGGGGCTGATGACGCTAACCGGCCTTCCGGCCTTCCGGCCTTCCGGCCTTCCGGCCTTCCGGCCTTCCGGCCTTCCGGCCTTCCGGCCTTCCGGCCTTCCGGCCTCACCGGTGACCGCCGAGGTCCCCCCTGATCAGCTCGATCACCCGCGCCGCCGTGTCCCGCACGCCCGCGAGCTCGGTCAGGAAGTGCCAGTAGTCGGGGTGCCGGCCGGCCGCCTCCAGCGTGGCCACCGCGCGGTCCAGCCGGGCCACCGCCTCGTCCAGCGGGGCGGCGTGCCGCGGGTCCGGCGCGCTGCGCCCGGCCATCGCCAGCCGCTGCGCGTCCCGGATCGCGAAGCGGGCGCGCTCGATCTCCCTGTTCGGGTCGTGCTGCACCTCGTTCAGCTGCCGCAGCCTGTCGTTCACCGCGGACACCGAGCCGTCGGCGGTCTCCAGCAGCGCGCGGACCGTCCCGATCGCGGCGGTGGCGTCCGCCCAGCGCTGCTCGTCCCGGGCACGGGCGGCCTCGGCGAGCTTGCGTTCGGCGGCGCGCCCGGTCTCCGCGACCTGGTCCGGGACCCGCTGGAGGTCCTGCCAGCAGGCGGTGCTGAACCGGCGGCGCAGCTCGCTCAGAGCGGGCTCGACCGTCGCGGCCTTGGTCTCCAGCGCCTGGATGCGGGTCCGCAGGCTCGCCACCCGCCGGTCGAGCTCCCGCGCCCGCTCCGGCAGCTGCCCGGCGTCGGCGGCGATCGCCTCGGCGCGGTGCTTCACGTCGTCCGCGCGCCGCAGGGTGTCCGCGACCCCGTGCCGGGCCGGGCCCTCGTTCAGCCGGCCGAGCTCGGGTGCCAGTTCGGCCAGCCGGGCCGCCAGGTCGTCCGCCCGCAGGCCGGCCCCACGCGCCTCGTCCAGCGCGGTGGTGGCCGCGAGCAGCGCGCGCTTGGCCTGCTCGACCGCCGGGGTGACCCGCATCAGCTGCTGCTCGGCGTGGTGGACGGTCGGCTGCAGGCGGCGCAGGAAGTCGTTCAGCTCCGCCCGGGCCGAGCCCAGCTGGCCCTTCACGTCCTCCAGCTGGCGCTTGGCCTGCGCGGCCGTGCCCGCGTCCAGGGTCTCGAGGTCCAGGTTGTGGGCGTCGAGCGCGGCGAGGTAGTTCACGGTGACCTGGTCGACCCGGCCGGAGATCGCCGCCAGGTCGGCCAGCGCGCGCTGCGCCGTCTGGCCCTCCTCGGCCGCGCGGACCGTCTCCACCGCGAGCTGCACCTCGCGCTGGGTCTCCTCCAACTCGTAGAACGCCTCCTGGGCCGCCGCCCGGGCCTCCCGGGCCTGCGCCCGTCCGCCCTCACCGCCGCCGCGTCGGCCCCACCAGCCGCTGCTCCCGGCGGAGGCCAGCCCGACCGCCCCCAGCGCACCCGCCAGCACCACCGGCAACACCAAAGCGTCGGCCAGCGCACCCCCCGCCCGACGCCGCCCCCGCCCGCTCCCGCCGGCCACCGTCACTGCGCGCTCCCTGCTCCGACCCGCTGATCCGGCCCCCATTCTCCCCGATCCCCCCACCCATCCGGCACCCCCTCCCACCCCACCCACCCCACGGCCCACCCACCCCACGGCCCGCCCGGGCGCGGCGTCGGCCTGCCGTCCCGCCCGCGCCCCCTCCCCTGGCATCTGGCCCACACCACCCCCCAGGACCAGGTACCCTAGGCTCTCGTCGTGCGCCCGCCGGGCCACGACAGGGGGCGCGTAGCTCAGTGGTAGAGCGCTGCTCTTACAAAGCAGATGTCGGCGGTTCGAAACCGTCCGCGCCCACCGCCTTGAGGGCCGGTCCGGGAGGTGCACACCTCCTGGGCCGGCCCTCGGTCGTTCTGTGGGGTTCCGGTCGTCATGAGGCCGGGTGTCGAGGGGTTCCGTCTCCTGAAAATCTCCCAAATGATCATGTGGTCGAGGGCCGCACTCTCCCTCCTCGGCGGCAGTCGGGCTGTCGGGGGCGGTGGCCCGGGTGGTAGGGAGGGGGGATGGTGACCGGGGCGTTCGGTGCGGTGTTGTGTGATGTGGACGGGGTGATCCGGTTCTTCGACGGGGGCCGGGTGGCGGCGTTGGAGCGGGCGGCGGGGCTGGGGGAGGGGAGCACGGCGGCGGTCGGGTTCGCGCCGGAGAACGATCTGCCGTTGTTGCTCGGGCGGATCGGGAAGGCGGAGTGGGTGGACTCGATCGCGCGGGGGCTGGCCGGGCGGGTTCCGTGGGCGCGGGCGCGCGAGCTGGCGGAGGCGTTCGCGGACTCGCCGTTCCGGGCGGACGAGGTGGTGGTGGGCCTGTTGCGGCAGGTGCGGGAGCACTGCCGCGTGGTGTTGGTGACCAACGCGACGGTGTGGCTGGACGAGGACCTGGCGCTGCTGGGACTGACGGACCTGGCGGACGACGTGGTGAACAGCTCCCGGGTGGGCAGCGCCAAGCCGGACCGGCGGATCTACGAGATCGCCGCCGAGCGGGCCGGGGTGGAGCCGGCGCGGTGCCTGTTCGTGGATGACCGGCAGGAGAACGTGGACGCGGCGGTGGCGTTGGGAATGGCCGGGGTGCGTTACCGGGGGCCGGAGGACCTGCGGCGGGCGCTGGCGCCGGTGCTGCCCCGGCTCTAGCGGGTGGTGTGGGCGCCGCCGTTGAGGTGGAGGGTCTGGCCGGTGATGTGGCGGCGCCGGCGGAGCGCGAGGCCCTGGCGGGCCTGCTCGACAGGCTGCTGGCGGACGTGCGGTCGCGGGTGGCGGGGGCTGGGGCGGCGGGCGAGGATCGGGGGGACCGGGCGGACCACTGAGAGTGGTGGGCGGATGGCTGAGCAGGTCGGGGAGTCGCGGGCGGAGCTGTCCTCGCGCCTGAACTGGCTGCGCGCGGCCGTGCTGGGCGCAAATGACGGCGTGGTGTCGACGGCCGGGATCGTGACGGGTGTGGCGGGTGCGGCAGGCTCCCGGACGGCGCTGCTCGCGGCCGGGGTGGCCGGGCTGCTGGCCGGGGCGATGTCGATGGCGGCCGGCGAGTACGTCTCGGTCAGCACCCAACGGGACACCGAGCGGGCCGCGTTGGCGCAGGAGCGGCGGGAGCTCGCGGAGGACCCGGAGGGGGAGCTGGACGAGCTGACCGACTACTACCGGGGCAGCGGGCTGGAGGACGACCTGGCCCGGGAGGTGGCGACGGCGCTGACCGAGCGGGACGCGCTGGCCGCCCACGCGCAGACCGAACTCGGCATCGACCCGGACGTGTTGACCAATCCCTGGGAGGCGGCGCTGGCGAGCGCGGCGGCGTTCACGCTGGGCGCGCTGGTGCCGTTGCTGGCGGTGCTGCTGCCGCCGGAGTCGTGGCGGCTGCCGGCGACGGTGGTGGCGGTGGTGGCCGCGCTGACGCTGTCGGGCTGGACGAGCGCCCGGCTGGGTGGGGCCGGAGCGGGCCGGGCGGTCATGCGCAACGTCGTGGGCGGGCTGCTGGCGATGGCGGTGACGTACAGCGGTGGTGTGCTGCTGGAGCAGATCACCGGGTGAACGTGCACTTCAGGTCGTACGGCCGGCTTCACCACCGGTCGTACGACCCGCCGCCGGACTGCTGCTGACCCGCAGCCGAACTGCAGCCGGTCTGCAGCTGCCCCGCCGTACGACCGGTCGGTGGCGAGGCCCCGGCACGCCGTGTGACGGCCCCGACCGACTCGACAGGCGAGGTGCTGCGGCCTGTGTTTGTGTGACTGCAAACCGCTTGGGAGAGGTGAAACGCCGTGACCATGCCCCCGTTCGGATCGAGCGACCCGTTCTCCGACCTGCTCAGCCGGTTCTTCGGGATGAGCCCGATGGCCTCCCCGCCCGCCGTGCAGCGCGTGCCGATCGGGCGGTTGCTCAGCGAGTCCTCGCAGGAGCTGCTCGCGCTGGCCGCGCAGCGGGCGTCCGAGGACGGCTCCAGCGACCTCGACACCGCGCACCTGGCCTGGGCGGCCACCCGGGTGGAGCCCTCGCGCCGGATGCTGGAACGCGCGGGGATCGACCCGGACCGGCTCTCCGGGGACCTGGAGCAGGCCCTGCCCACGGGCGAACCCGATGCCGTGGACGGCCGGCCGGCGCTCACCCCCTCGGCCAAGCGCGCGCTGCTCGCGGCGCACGCCCGATCGCAGGCGGTGGGCGCCTCGTACATCGGCCCGGAGCACATCCTCGGCGCGCTGCTCGACCAGGAGCGCTCGGGCGCCGGCGTGGCGCTGCGCAACGCGGCGCCCTCGCAGGGGGCGCTGAAGTCGGTGCTGGAGGGGCGCGGAACCGGCGGCGAGCGCAGCAGTACGGGCGCCCACCCGAGCGAGACGCCGACGCTGGACGAGTACGGGCGCGACCTCACCGAGGAGGCCCGCTCCGGCCGGTTGGACCCGGTGGTGGGGCGGGCCGAGGAGATCGAGCAGACCGTCGAGATCCTCTCCCGGCGGACCAAGAACAACCCGGTGCTGATCGGTGAGCCGGGCGTCGGCAAGACCGCGATCGTCGAGGGGCTGGCCCAGCGGATCGTCTCCGGGGACGTGCCGCGGAGCCTCGGCGAGAAGCGGGTGGTCACCCTCGACCTGACCGCGCTGGTGGCCGGTTCCAAGTACCGGGGGGAGTTCGAGGAGCGGCTGAAGAACGTGATCGACGAGGTCACCGCGGCCGAGAAGAGCGTGATCCTCTTCCTGGACGAGCTGCACACCGTGGTCGGCGCGGGCGGCGGCGAGGGCTCGATGGACGCCGGCAACATCCTCAAACCGGCGCTCGCGCGCGGCGAGTTGAGCGTGGTCGGCGCGACCACGCTGGACGAGTACCGCAAGCACGTGGAGAAGGACGCCGCGCTGGAGCGCCGCTTCCAGCCGGTGCTGGTGCCCGAGCCGAGCGTCGACGAGACGATCGAGATCCTGGCGGGGCTGCGCGACGCGTACGAGGCGCACCACCAGGTGCGCTTCACCGACGAGGCGCTGGACGCGGCGGCGACGCTCTCCGACCGGTACGTCAGCGACCGCTTCCTGCCCGACAAGGCGATCGACCTGCTGGACCAGGCCGGCGCCCGGGTCAGGCTGCGCAGCCTGAGCGGGTCCACCGAGGCGACCGGGGTGCAGGACCGGATCACCAAGCTGAAGAGGGAGTTGGACGAGGCCGTCGCGGACGAGGAGTTCGTCCGGGCGGCCAACCTCAAGACCGAGCTGCGGCAGACCGAGGACGAGCTGGCGGCGATCGCCGAGTCCCGCGAGGAGGTCGTCGACGTGACGGCCGACGACATCGCGCAGGTGCTCTCCTCCCGGACCGGCATCCCGGTCGCGGAGCTGACCGCGACCGAGAAGGAACGGCTGCTCAAGCTGGAGGAGCACCTGCACGAGAAGGTGATCGGCCAGGAGGAGGCGGTCACCGCCGTCGCCCAGGCGGTGCGCCGGGGCCGGGCCGGGATGGGCGACCCGGACCGCCCGACCGGCTCCTTCCTGTTCCTCGGGCCGACCGGCGTCGGCAAGACCGAGCTGGCGAAGGCGCTGGCGGCGCTGCTGTTCGGGGACCCGGACCGGATGATCCGCTTCGACATGAGCGAGTTCCAGGAGAAGCACACCGTCTCCCGGCTGGTCGGCTCCCCGCCCGGGTACGTCGGTTACGAGGAGGCCGGACAGCTGACCGAGGCGGTGCGCCGCAAGCCGTACAGCGTGCTGCTCTTCGACGAGGTGGAGAAGGCGCACCCGGACGTCTTCAACCTGCTGCTCCAGGTGTTGGACGACGGGCGGCTGACCGACTCCCAGGGGCGTACGGTCGACTTCCGCAACACCGTGGTGATCATGACCAGCAACATCGGCTCCCAGCGGATCCTGGACCGCGTGGGGGACGTGGACGCCCGGAGCGGAGCTCCTGACGCAGCACTGCGCGACGACCTGATGCGCGACCTGCGGCAGCAGTTCCGGCCGGAGTTCCTCAACCGGATCGACGAGGTGATCGTCTTCCACGCGCTCACCCGGAAGGACCTGCTCTCGGTGGTGGACCTGCTGCTGGAGCGCAGCCGTCGCCGGCTGCGGGCCCAGGACGTCGAGCTGGACGTCACCGAGGCGGGCAAGGAGTACCTGGTCAACCGGGGCTACCAGCCGGAGTTCGGGGCCCGGCCGCTGCGCCGGACGATCCAGTCGGAGCTGGACAACCGGATCTCCAACCTGCTGCTGGACGGCTCGGTGCGGGAGGGGGACACGCTGATCGCGGACGTGAGCGACGGGGAGCTGGTGGTCACGCTGGCGCGGCCGGCGGCGTCGGCGACCTTCGAGGGGGCGGAGGCGAAGGCCAGGGCCGAGGCGGCTGCTGGGGAGGGCTGACGGCGACCGGGGTCGGCGTATCCGGGGCCGGGCTCGGGTCTGCTCGCGTTCGGGTCCACTCAGGTTCGGGCGTGTTCGGGTTCGGGCGTACTCCAGCGGGAGTACGCCCGAACGCCACTGGTGGAGGACGCGCGGGGGCGGGGCTCGGGTCTAGCTTGTGGGCATGATGCCGCCCACGTCCCCGCCGACCGGGTCGCCCTCGGCGGAACGGCCGCCGGAGCAGCCACCGGAGGAGCCGCCCGCGCCCTGGCGCCCGCCGTGGGTGCGCGCGGCCAAGGCGGGCTACCCGCTCGGGCTGGCGGCGGCGGTCGCGGTGCTCCAGGTGGTCGGCTCGACGGTCGCCGGGCACAACCAGCACGGGCGGGCCCCGCTGGACGCCTTCGGCTACCTCCTGCTGCTGCTCGGACCGGCCCTGCTGGTGCTGCGCGACCGCCGGCCGGTCGCGGTGGTGGCCGGCACCTCGGTGGTCACCGCCGGATACCTGGCCGCCGGGTACCCGTACGGGCCGGCCTTCGTGAGCTGGCTGATCGCCTGCTGCGTGGCGATCGGCTCCGGTCACCGCCGGGCGGCCTGGGCCGGTGTGGGGGGCGTCTACCTGGTGCACCTGCTCGGCACCTTCGTCCTGCCGGGGAGCTGGCAGCGCGTGGCTCCTCCGTCCGGGAACGTCTGGCTGCAGGAGCTCGGACTGCTGGCCTGGCTGCTGCTGGTGATGGCGGGGGGCGAACTGGTCCGGTTCCGGCGTGAGCGGATCGCCGCCCACCGGGCCTACCGGCAGCAGCTGGAGGAGCGCCGGGCCAACGAGGAACGGCTCAAGATGGCCCGGGAGTTGCACGACATCCTGGCGCACAGCCTGTCGCTGATCAACATCCAGGCCGGGGTCGCGCTGGCGCTGCTCGACCGTCGGCCGGAGGAGGCCCGCAGTGCGCTGGTCACCATCAAGTCGACCAGCAAGGAGGCGCTCGGCGAGGTCCGCCAGGTGCTCGCGACGCTGCGCGGGCCGGGGGCGGCGCCGCGCGGGCCGGCCCCGGGGCTGGACCGGCTGGACGAACTCACCGAGCAGGCCGGCCGGGTGGGCCTGGAGGCGGAGGTGCAGGAGCGCGGAGAGCGGCGCGCGCTGTCCGCCGCCGTCGACCTCACCGCCTTCCGGATCGTCCAGGAGGCGCTCACCAACGTGGTCCGGCACTCGGTGGCCCGGCAGGCGGTCGTGGTGCTGGACTGGACGGACCCGGCCGCGCTGGTGGTCCGGGTGGAGGACCCGGGGCCCGCGGTGCTCGGCGACGCGGGCGGGTCGGGCAGCGGGCTGGCCGGGATGCGGGAACGCGCGGCGGCGTTCGGTGGCACCATCGCCGCGGGGCCGCTGCCCGACGGCGGCTTCCGGGTCCGGGCGGAGCTGCCGACACCGAAGGCGGAGAGCGATTGATTCGGGTACTGCTGGCGGATGACCAACTGCTGGTCAGGGCGGGCTTCCGGGCCCTGCTGGACCTCCAGGACGACCTCACGGTGGTCGGCGAGGCGGACGACGGTGAGGCCGCGTTGCGGCTCGCCCGCGAACTCGTGCCGGACGTCGTCCTGATGGACGTCCGGATGCCGCGGATGGACGGGCTGGAGGCGACCAGGAGGATCGCCGGGGACCCTGCGCTGTCCTCCGTGCGGGTGGTCGTGCTGACCACCTTCGAGCTGGACGAGTACGTCTTCGAGGCGCTGCGCTCGGGGGCCGCGGGCTTCCTGGTCAAGGACACCGAGCCGGCCGACCTGCTGCGGGCGATCCGGGTCGCGGTCGCGGGGGACGCACTGCTCTCGCCGGGTGTCACCAGGCGGCTGATCAGCGAGTTCGCCGCCCGGTCGAAGGCGCCCGAGGCCGTTCCGGAGGGGCTCTCGGACATCTCGGCGCTGACCGAGCGGGAGCGCGAGGTCCTGGCCCTGGTCGGGATGGGGCTGTCCAACGAGGAGATCGCCCGGCGGCTGGTGGTCAGCCCGCTGACGGCGAAGACGCACGTCAGTCGGGCGATGCTGAAGCTCGGTGCGCGGGACCGGGCGCAACTGGTGGTGCTGGCCTACGAGTCGGGGCTGGTGCGGCCGGGCTGGCTGGGCTGAGCCGGCCCGGCTGGGGTGCGGGCCGTGAGCGGGTGAGGCCCCTGAGTGGGCGCGGGTCGTGAGGGGGCGGCCCCTGAGCGGGCGCGGGTCGTGAGGCGGGCGCGCAGTCTGCGCGGTTGTGCCGTCGCCGGGCGGGCCTTCTTCCGGGCGGGCCTACTCTCGGCCCGGCGTGTCGCGGACGGCCCCTACTCTCCTCGGAGTATCCCAACTGTCGCTGCTGGTAGGACGCGTGATGAGAGCTCGCGGCGGGACGCTCTAGGCACCTCGGGAACCACCCGAGGTCCTGGAGGCCCACCACCGAGGAGTTGAACCACGATGTACACCCAGCTGGCCGACTGGCACGGCCCCGGCCCGTGGATCCTGCTGATCCCCCTGGTCTGGATCGCCGTGGTGGTCCTGGTGATCGCGGTGCTGCGCCGCACGGTCTGGCGGCGGCACGGCTGCGGGTTCGGCGTCGGGGTCGGGGCGGCGGCCGAGCATCCGCTGGCCGTCCTGGGCCGGCGCTACGCCGAGGGCGACATCGACGCCGAGGAGTACCGCGCCAAGCGGGCCGTGCTCAGCGAGTCGCCGCGGGACGACGCCAGGGGAGGTGGCGCCAGGTGACCACCCTGGACGTCGTACGGGGCGCCGCCGCCCGGGTCGCCGACGCCGTGAAGATCCACGGCGTCGGCGGCACCGAGGTCCGCGCGCTGGACCATGTGACGGTGGAGTTCCCGGCCGGTCGGTTCACCGCGATCATGGGCCCGTCCGGCTCGGGCAAGTCCACCCTGATGCACTGCGCGGCAGGGCTGGACAGGCTCACCGCCGGCAGCGCCTGGATCGGCGACACCGAACTCGGACCGCTCGACGACCGGCGGCTCACCCTGCTGCGCCGGGAGCGGATCGGCTTCGTGTTCCAGTCCTTCAACCTGGTGCCCACGCTCACCGTCCTGGAGAACATCACCCTCCCGCTCGACCTGGCCGGAACCGCCCCCGACCGGGCCTGGCTGGAGACGCTGGTCGACGTGGTCGGTCTCGGCGACCGGCTGCGGCACCGTCCGAGCGAGCTCTCCGGTGGCCAGCAGCAGCGGGTCGCGGTGGCCCGGGCACTGGCCGGGCGGCCCCAGGTGGTCTTCGCCGACGAGCCGACGGGCAACCTCGACTCCCGCAGCGGCGGCGAGGTGCTCGGCCTGCTGCGCCGGGCGGTGGACGAGACGGGCCGGGCCGTGGTCATGGTCACCCACGACCCGACGGCCGCCGGCTGGGCCGACGAGGCGCTCTTCCTGGCCGACGGACGGCTGGTGGACCGGATGCGGCGGCCCACCTCGGCCCTGGTGCTGGACCGGATGAAGGCCATCGAACGGGGGCGGTCGTGAACGCCGTTCCCCTGCGGCTCAGCCTGCGATCGCTGCGCGCCCACAAGCGGCGGCTGGTCGGCACCCTCCTGTCCATCCTGCTCGGGGTGAGCTTCCTGACCGGCACGATGGTGCTCGGAGACACCCTGCGGGCCAACTTCGACACCCTCTTCGCCGACGCCAACGCCGGTACCGACGTCGTGGTCCGCAGCGCCGACGTGCTGGACTCCGTGGGCACGGTCGGCGGGGTACGGGCGCCGGTCGCGGTGACGCTCGCCGAGCGGCTGCGCACCGTTCCGGGGGTGGCGGTCGCCGAGCCGTCCGTCCAGGGCGCGGGCCAGCTCATCGGGAGCGACGGCAGACCGATCGGCGGTCAGGGCCCGCCCACCCTGGCCGGCAACTGGCTGGCCGACGGCCGGCTCAATCCGTACCGGCTGGCCGAGGGCCGGGCGCCGGCCGCCCCGGGCGAGGTGGTGGTGAACCGTGGCGCGGCGAAGGCGGGCGGGCTGCACATCGGCTCGACCACCGTGCTGCGCACCCCCGATCCGGTGCCGGTCACCGTCGTCGGCATCGCCACCTTCGGGGCGGACGCGGACGGCATGGGGCCGAGCACCTTCACCGCGATGACCTTCGTGGACGCCGAGCGGTACCTCACGCCCAGGGGCGAGGGGCAGGCCGGCTCGATCCAGGTCCGCGGGGCGGGCGGGGTCTCCCAGCGGGAGCTGGTCGACCGGATCGCCCCGCACCTGCCGGCCGGCGTCCAGGCGATCACCGGCGCGGCGGCCACCCAGGAGTCCACCCAGCAGCTGTCCGGGCGGTTCCTGACCATGTTCACCACGCTGCTGCTGGTCTTCGCCGGGATCGCGCTGCTGGTGGCGACGTTCACCATCCACAACACCTTCGCCATCGTGGTGGCCCAGCGGACCAGGGAGAACGCGCTGCTGCGGGCGCTCGGCGCGGTGCGCGGCCAGGTGCTCGGGGCGACGTTGGCGGAGGCGCTGGCGGTCGGTCTGCTGGCCTCGCTGGGCGGGCTGCTGGGCGGGATCGGGGTGGCCGCCGGGCTCAGGGCGCTCTTCTCCGCACTCGGCTTCGCCCTGCCGACCGGCGGCATGGTGATCGGCACGGCCGCCGTCCTGCTGCCGCTGCTGACCGGCACGCTGGTCGCGGTGGGCTCCGCGCTGCTGCCGGCCGTCCGGGCCGGGCGGACGGCCCCGCTCGCCGCCCTGCGGGAGACCGGGGTCGACCGGGCGGCGCAGGGGCGCTCGGGCGCCGTCCGGGTGGTGCTCGGCAGCCTGTCGCTGGCCGGGGGAGTGCCGGTGGCCGTCCTCGGGGCGACGGACGGCCCGTCCGTGCTGCTGACGGCGCTCGGGGCCCTGGCGGTACTGGCCGGCACGGTGGTGCTCGGCCCGGTGGCCGCGGCCTTCGCGGTGCGGACGCTGGGTGCGCCGCTGCCCAGGCTGCGCGGGGTCTCCGGGGCGCTCGCCCGGCGCAACGCGGCCCGCAACCCGCGCCGGACGGCGGCCACCGCGAGCGCCCTGATGATCGGGGTCGCGGTGGTCACGCTGTTCACCGTCTTCGGAGCCTCGATCAAGGCCACGCTGGACTCCACGGTGAGCAGGTCCTTCGCGGGCGATCTCGCCGTCACCACCGCCTCGTTCGGGGCCGGCGGCAGTGGGATCAGCCCCAAGGTGGCGGACGCCCTGGCCGGCCTGCCCGAGGTGCGGCAGACGGTCGGGCTCGGCCGGGGCGTGGCCCGGATCGACGGGCACGGCCGGACGCTGGACGTGACCGACCCGGCCCGGCTGTCCGGGATCGTCGACCTCGGCCGGGTCGACGGCTCGCTGGCCGCGCTCGGTACGGACGGGCTGGCGGTCTCCCGTAGCGAGGCGCAGCAGCACGGCTGGCGGCTCGGACAGTCCGTCACCGTGGGCTTCACCGACGGTGCGAGCGGACCGTTCACCATTCGGGCCCTGTACGAGGGCGGCAGTCTGGCCGGCGACTACCTGATGACCCGGCAGGCCTGGGGCCCGCACCGGGGGCAGGACGCGGACACCATGGTCGCGGTCGGGTTGCGCGACGGCGTTCCGGTTGCCGCGGGCAGGGCGGCGGTGGAACGGGCGCTGGTCCCGTACGGCAGTCCGCAGGTGCAGGACCGCGCCGAGTACGCGAGGAGCGCGGCCTCCGGCGTCGACACGATGCTCTCGGTGGTCTACGCGCTACTGGCGCTGGCCGTGCTGATCGCGCTGCTGGGCATCGCCAACACCCTGACGCTGGCGGTGCACGAGCGGACCAGGGAGCTGGGGTTGCTGCGGGCGGTCGGTCAAAGCCGCGCCCAGCTGCGCGGCATGGTGCGCTGGGAGTCGGTGCTGGTGGCGGCCTTCGGGACGGTCGGCGGGCTGGGGCTGGGAGCCTTCCTCGGCTGGGCGCTGGTGCGAGCCTCGGACAGCGCGGGGACGGGATCGTTCGCGATACCGCCGCTGCAGCTGGCCGTGGTCCTGGCGGCCGGGCTGCTGGCGGGTGCGGTGGCCGGACTCCGCCCGGCGGGCCGGGCGGCGCGGCTGGACATCCTGCGGGCGATCGCGACGGAGTAGGAGGACGGAGTAGGAGGTGATGTACGGGAGTTGGCGCAACCGGAAACCGGCGCAGCCGGGGAGGGCGGAGGAGAAGGAGGGGGGTGCGGGTGAAGCGGAGACTCAGCCCGCCGTCTGCGGGAAGACCTCCCGCAGCAGCGGGTCCGGCAGTCCTCGCTTGCGCCACTCGCGCGGATAGCCGAGCGAGACCTCCGTGAACGGGACGCCGTCGTAGGTGGTCCGGCGCGGGATGTGGAGGTGGCCGTAGATCATCGCCGCGGTGTTGTACCGGGTGTGCCAGTCGGCGGTCAGCTCGGTCCCGCACCACTGGGCGAACTCGGGGTACCAGAGGATCTCGGTGGGCTGGCGGACCAGCGGGTAGTGGTTGACGAAGACGAGCGGGATGTCCGGGTCGCATTCCGCCAGCCGCTTCTCGGTCAACCGGACGCGCTCGCGGCACCAGGAGTCGCGGTCCGGGAACGGGTCCGGGTAGAGCATCCGCTCGTCCGCGCAGACGACGCCGGTCTCGTAGGCGGCCGCCAGGGAGGCCTCCTTGGTGGTCGTGCCCGGCGCACGGAAGGTGTAGTCGTAGAGGAGGAAGAGCGGGACGATGCGGACCGGTCCGCCGGGGCCCTCCCAGATCGGGTACGGGTCCTCGGGGGTCACCACGCCGAGTCGACGGAAGCGTTCCACCAGGTGCTCGTAGCGGGCCACTCCGCGCAGCTGGACGGGATCCTCGGGGTGGGTCCACAGCTCGTGGTTGCCGGGTACCCACACCACCTTGGCGAAGCGCTCGGCGAGTAGGCCGAGGGCCCACTCGATGCTGGTGGTGATCTCGGCGACGTCACCGGCGACGAGCAACCAGTCGCCGGGGTGGGAGGGTTGGATCTTCTCCACCAGGTCGCGGTTCTCCTGGTAGGAGATGTGCAGATCACTCACGGCGAGCAGCCGTCCACCCGTCGGGGTGAGCCGTTCCGGCTGTGTGTCGCTGCGGTTCTCCGTAGTCACTCCTGCCCCCTGAGGTCGCCCGGCCGATGGGGCCCACCCTACGTGGCGGGCGGGGAGAACGGGGCGGGTTGACGGGATCAGTCGTTCGAACAGGCGGCCCGGGAGCCGGAGACCGTCGGGCGAGTCGTTCGGCGGATCGCCGGGGCGAATCGAGCGCGGAACGGTGGACCGGGGCTGGAGAGCGAGGGCGGAGCGAGAGCAGGATCCGGATACGGAAGGGGAGTTGGGGTGTCTCAGGAGCCGAGGTCGATGAGTACCCCGTGGGAGGTGACGATGGTGACGGCGAGGATCACCAGTGAGGCGACGCCGAGGGTCAGGCCGAGGAGGGCGCGGCCGCGCCGGCTGGTGCCGCGGACCAGGGCCAGGGTGGCCAGGGTGATGGCGATCGGGCCGAGGACGATGTTGAACAGCAGCAGGCCGGGCAGGCCGAGGAGGAAGGAGGCGATGGCGAGGCCGTCGGCCTCGGCGGATGGCTGACGGCCGGTGTCCTGACGGCCAGTGCCCTGTCGGTCGGTCCCCTGACGGCCAGTGCCCTGTCGGTCGGCCCCCTGGCTGCGGCCCTCCGGGTGGCTGACGCGCCAGGGGCCGGCGACCGGACGGGAGGTGGTGAGGCGTTCGGTGACGGTGCTCATGATGGTGCGGGTCCTCTCTGTGGAGTGGCCGCGGGTGCGGTCCGCGGAGCGGCCGGGTCAGCGGTGCCGGAGGCGGGCGATGCCCTCCCGGGCGCCGAAGGCGAGCAGCCAGGCGGTGATGCCGGCGGAGGCGGCGAGGAAGACCGGGAGCGAGGTGTGGGCGGCGGTGCCGATCAGGACGCCCATGGCGACCAGGGCGGAGAACAGGATCACGGCTGGCTCCTTCGGCTGCGGCTGGGACTGCGCCGATTTCGGTTGACAAGTGTTCACTGACTTCGGCATCACTGTATGCCCGACTGGCCAATCTCAGCAAACGAATGTTTACTGAATGGCGTGAGTCACACCGTTGGGGCCAGGCAGGCCCAGAAGCAGCAGAGTCGGCGGGCCCTGCTGGACGCCGGGCTGCACCTGTTGGCCGATCAGAACCTGGCGAGTCTGGGTGTCCGCGAGGTCACCCGGGAGGCGGGGCTCTCCCCGGCCGCCTTCTACCGGCACTTCCCGGACCTCGCCGCCCTCGGGGTGGCGCTGGTCGAGGAGTCGCTGGCCAGCCTGCACGTCATGATCCGCGCGGTGCTCGCCGAGGCCGGCGATGCCGAGGAGCTGATCGACCGTGCGGTGGACGTGATCGAACGGCACGTCCGTGAGCACCGGGGGCACGTCCGCTTCCTGGCGCGCGAGCGACACGGTGGGGTCCGGCAGGTGCGGGAGGCGATCGACGCCGAACTCGGTCGCTTCGCCGCCGAGGTGGGGGCCGCGCTGGCGCTGCAGCCGCAGTCGCGGGGGTGGAGCGAGCGGGATCTGCGGATGCTCGCCGAGCTGTACGTCGACCACATGGTCTCCACGGCCGCCGCCTTCCTGGAGGCGCTGGAGACGGACCCGGCGCGGGAGTCGCGGATCGCCGCCACCGCGCGCTTCCAGCTGCGCCTGATCAGCCTCGGTCGGGAGCACTGGCAAGCGGGTTGACCGTACCGGCCCGGCAGTTGGCCGGGCGGTGGAGGCGCGCGGCCGACCTGCGGTGGGCCGTGGCTCGGCCCGCGGTGCGTCCATGGCTCGGCCCGCGGTGCGTCCATGACTCGGGCCGCGGTGGGCCTATGGCCCGGCCCGTGGACCGGCCCGCGGTTCGGTCGCGAATCGGCCCGTGCACCGAGGGGTGGGTCGGGTGGCGGTGGTAACCGGCCATTGCGGCTTGGGCGGTTCTTGGTAGTGCTTTGACTCTTGACAGTGGGTCATGTCCGCGACAGCTTTGGTGGACCCCCACCCGTGGACCCCCCCACACCGAGAGGTCTCTCATGAAGAAGCCGCTCATAGGCACGGTTGCCACGCTCCTGGTCGCCGGGGCCACCGCCCTCGTCGGAGCCATCCCCGCCCAGGCCGCAGCCCCTGCCACCAAGCCCGCCGCCAATCCCGTCAGTGCCGTCAGCTTCGCCGGGACGGTCGCGCTCAGCAACTGCTCCGGCTCGCTGGTGCGGATGCCCGGCTCGGCCGCGAGCGACCCGGCCCTCATACTCTCCAACGGTCACTGCCTGGAGACCGGTATGCCCGGCCCGGGTCAGGTGGTTCTCAACCGCTCCTCCAGCCGGAGCTTCACCCTGCTCAACGCGAGCGGCGGCGGCGTCGCCACGCTGCGCGCGACCAAGATCGTCTATGGCGCGATGACCGACACCGACGTGTCGATCTACCAGCTGAACACCACCTACGCGTCGATCCAGTCCCGGTACGGGATAGCCCCGTTGACCCTCGCCGCCACCCACCCGGTCCAGGGCGCCTCGATCCGGGTCGTCTCCGGCTACTGGAAGAAGATCTACTCCTGCTCCGTCGACGGCTTCGCCTACCGGCTGAAGGAGGCGGACTGGACCTTCAAGGACTCGCTCCGCTACACCTCCACCTGCAACGTGATCGGCGGCACCTCCGGCTCGCCGGTGGTCGACGCCTCGACCGGCCAGGTGGTCGCCGTCAACAACACGATCAACGAGAACGGCGAGACCTGCACCCTGGACAACCCCTGCGAGGTCGACCAGAACGGCGTGGTGACGGTCCGTCCGGGCATCGGCTACGCCCAGGAGACCTACGGGATCCCGGCCTGCTTCGCCGCCGGCAACCGCTTCGACCTCACCCTCCCCGGCTGCGCCCTGCCGCGCCCGTAAGCAGCCAGGACAACCCCGCTGACCAGCACGTTTCCACCGATGGGCCATCCGCGAACGGCGGGTGGCCCATTCGGCCGTCCATCGGTCGGCCGCCGCACCACCCCGCACCACCCCGCACCACCCGTGCCGCCCGGCCTGCCTGGCAGGTGGCAGTCACGTCAGTCGAACAGATGGAGAGTTGATGACCACCACCGTGAGAAAGCTGATGGCTTCGGCCCTGCTGATACCGCTGCTCGCGATCGGCGGCCTGGCGAGCCCGGCGTTCGCCGCCGACGGCCAGGGCGTGCAGGGCGCTCAGGGGGCGCAGGGCTCCCAGGGCGACCAGGGCGACCAGGGCAACCGCCCCCGCCATGGCCGGAGCCCCGCCGACGACCCGACCGCCGACATCAAGGACCGTCTGGCGGCGATCCCGGGGGTGACCATCACCGAGGAGAAGCCGACCACCACCGGTCACCGCTACTTCATCGCGACCTACACCCAGCCGATCGACCACAACCGCCCCTGGCTGGGCACCTTCCAGCAGCGCTTCAGCCTGCTGCACCGCGGCTACGACCGCCCGACCGTCTTCTACACCAACGGCTACACCCTGGGCACCAACCCGTCCCGCACCGAGCCGACCCGGCTGGTGGACGGCAACCAGGTGTCCATCGAGTACCGGTACTTCACCCCGTCCCGTCCGGAGCCGGCGGACTGGTCCAAGGCCGGCATCCGCCAGGGTGCCGCGGACTCGCACCGGCTGGTGACCGCGCTCAAGCGGATCTACCAGGAGGAGTGGCTGTCCACCGGCGCCAGCAAGGGCGGCATGTCCTCCACCTACTACCGCCGCTTCTACCCGGACGACGTGGCCGGCACGATCGCCTACGTCGCGCCGAACAACACGAACGTCAACGACTACGAGGCGTACAGCGAGTTCTTCCGCACCGTCGGCACCCCCGAGTGCCGGGACAGGCTGAACGCCGCCCAGCGTGAGCTGCTGGTGCGCCGCGACCGCCTGGAGGCCCGCTACGTCGCCGACAACCAGGCGGCCGGCTCGACCTTCAACACCCTCGGAACTCCGGAGCGCGCCTACGAGGCCGGTGTGCTGGACGTGGTCTGGGCGTTCTGGCAGTACAGCCTGGAGTCCGACTGCGCCAAGGTCCCGGTGGCCGCCACCGCGACCGACGACGAGCTGTACGCCTGGTTCGACTCGCAGTCCGGCATCACCGGCAACAGCGACCAGTCGCTGGCGAAGTACACCGCGTACTACTACCAGGCCGCGACCGAGCTGGGCGCGCCGTTCTTCGACGTCTCGCACCTCAAGGGCGTGCTGCACTACGACTACAAGGAGCTCTACTCGGTCCGCACCTTCGTGCCGAAGGAGATCCCGACCGTCTTCAACCGGAACGCGATGCCCGACATCGACCGCTGGGTGAAGCGCGAGGGTGAGCGGATCATGTACGTCTACGGCGGCAACGACCCGTGGGGCGCCAAGCCGTTCCACCTCGGCCGGGGCAGCGAGGACAGCTACGTCTACACCGTGCCCGGCGGCAACCACGGCTCGAAGATCGCGCAGCTGCCCGCCGCGCAGTCGGCGGAGGCCACCGCCAAGGTGCTGGAGTGGGCCGGCCTGAGCGACCCGAACGCCGCCCGTTCGCTCGCCAAGTCGCCGCAGGCCGCCGCGGACTTCGGCCCGCTGGACGTCGAGGGCCAGCGGCTGGAGCAGGAGCGTCGCCCGCTGTAGCGCTCGCCGTTCCAGCGCTTGCGCGCTGTAGCCCTCGCCCGCCGCAACGCTCGCCGTTCCAGCGCTCGCCCGCTGTAGCGCTCGCGCGCGGCAGGCCGCGCCGCGAAGTACGAGGAGGAGGCCGCCCCGAGCCCGGGGCGGCCTCCTCGCGTCGTTCCGGGAACGCCGGGACGGCAGGCGGTCGAACCCCTCCCCGAAGCAGTGAATCAGTGCTTCAATGCTTCCATGGCCTACCGACGCACGCCCGCCGTACAAGCCCGCCTGGACGCCCAGCGCGAAGCGGTGCTCCAGTCGGCGGTCGGCCTGCTCGCCGAGCGCGGCTACGGCGGCTGCACGATGGCCGCCGTGGCGGACCGCGCCGGGATCGCCACCGGCAGCCTCTACCAGCACTTCTCCGGCAAGGCCGACCTGTCGGTGCAGCTCTTCCGCCGGGTGGTCACGCACGAGATCGACGCGGTCAACGCCGCCGTCGCCCTCCGGGACACCCCGCGGCAGCGGATCGCGGCCGTGGTCGAGACCTTCGCGGCCCGCGCCCTGCGCGCGCCCCGGCTGGCGTACGCGCTCCTGGTCGAGCCGGCCGACGCGGTCGTGGACGAGGAGCGACTGGTGTTCCGGCGGGCGTTCCGGGACGTGATCGCCACCGAGATCGCCGCCGCCGTGGCGAGCGGCGAACTGCCCGAGCAGGACCCGGTGCTGACCGCCGCCGCCCTGGTCGGCGCGGTCGGCGAGGCCCTGGCCGGCCCGCTCGCGGCCGCACCGGTCGCCGCCGGGCCCGAGCCCGGCCACAGCCTCGACAGCGACGGCACCACGACCGGAAGCACCACGAGCCACAGCGCCACGGGCGACGACGCCACGAGCCACAGCGCCACGGGCGACAACACCTCGGTGGTCCCCGCCCTGGTCTCCTTCACCCTGCGTGCCCTGGGAGGACGCGATGACAGCGACGCATGAGGTCACCAACCAGGTGCCCCTGCCGTACGGCCACGACACCGCCGCCGACCCCACCCTGCTCGACGCCCTCCGGCGGGCCGACGCCGGCTGGGCCGAGCCCGAGCTGCGCGAGCTGGGCCGGCTGGCCGGCTCCGAGCAGGCCGCCGAGTGGGGCCGGCTGGCCAACGAGAACCCGCCGGTGCTGCGCACCCACGACCGCTTCGGCCACCGCATCGACGAGGTCGAGTTCCACCCGGCCTGGCACGAGCTGATGCGCACCGCCGTCTCGTACGGCCTGCACGCCGCGCCCTGGCGCGACGAGCGCCCCGGTGCCCACTCCGCCCGTGCCGCCGGGTTCTTCGTCTGGGGCCAGGTCGAGGCCGGTCACACCTGCCCGATCTCGATGACCTACGCCGCCGTCCCGGCGCTGCGCGCCAACCCCGCCCTGGACGCCGAGCTGGAGCCGCTGCTGGCGGCGCGGGAGTACGACTACGGGCTGCGCGAGCCGCGCACCAAGCGCGGGCTGATCGCCGGCATGTCGATGACCGAGAAGCAGGGCGGCTCGGACGTCCGTACCAACACCACCACCGCGGTTCCGCAGCCGGACGGCACCTACCGGCTGACCGGCCACAAGTGGTTCACCTCGGCGCCGATGTCCGACCTCTTCCTGACCCTCGCCCAGGCCCCGGGCGGCCTCAGCTGCTTCGTGCTGCCGCGCGTCCTGCCGGACGGCGGCCGCAACCGCCTGCAGCTGATGCGACTCAAGGACAAGCTCGGCAACAAGTCCAACGCCTCGGCCGAGCTGGAGTACGACGGCGCGGTCGGCCTGCTGGTCGGCGAGGAGGGCCGGGGCGTCCAGACCATCATCGAGATGGTCAACATGACCCGCCTGGACTGCACCATCGGCGCGGCCTCCGGCATGCGCTACGGCGCCACCCGGGCGGTCCACCACGCGCTGCACCGGCGGGCGTTCGGCAAGGTGCTGGTCGACCAGCCGCTGATGCGCAACGTGCTCGCCGACCTGGTGGTGGAGTCCGAGGCGGCCACGATCGTGGCCATGCGGCTCGCCCAGGCCACCGACCGGACCCTCGCCGGGGACGAGAGCGAGGCGCTGGTCCGGCGGCTGGGCCTGGCGGTGGCCAAGTACTGGGTCTGCAAGCGCGGTCCGGCGCACTCCGCCGAGGCGCTGGAGTGCCTGGGCGGCAACGGCTACGTCGAGGAGTCCGGGATGCCCCGGCTCTACCGGGAGGCGCCGCTGGTGTCGATCTGGGAGGGCTCCGGCAACGTCGCCGCCCTGGACGCGCTGCGCGCCATGGCCAAGCGTCCGGAGAGCGTCGAGGCCTTCCTCGGCGAACTCGACGCCGCCGCGGGTGCGGACCGCCGGCTGGACGCGGCCGTCGCCGCGCTGCGCAAGGAGCTGACCGACCTGAGCGACCTGGAGTACCGCACCCGCCGGTTGGTCGAGTCGATGGCGCTGGCTTTCCAGGGCTCGCTGCTGGTGCGGTACGGCAACCCGGCGGTGGCCGACGCGTTCTGCGCGAGTCGGCTGGGCGGTGACCACGGCGCGGCCTTCGGCACCCTGCCGGCCGGGGTCGACACCGCGGCGATCATCGACCGCGCCCGCCCGGTGATCGTATGACCGATCAGGACGCGGCGAGTGACGAAGACCGGGTGGCCGATCAGTGCCAGGCGGCCGATCAGGACCGGGTGGATGATCAAGAAGCGGACGGCGTACGGCAGTTCTGGCGGGATCTCGGCCTGCCCGGGCTGATCGACGTGCACACCCACTTCATGCCGAAGAACGTCCTCGACAAGGTGTGGGCGTACTTCGACGCGGCCGGCCCGCTGGTGAACCGGCCCTGGCCGATCACCTACCGCGAGGCCGAGGAGCAACGGGTCCGGCGGCTGCGGGAGTTCGGCGTCCGGGCGTTCACGTCCATGCTCTACCCGCACAAGCCCGGCATGGCCGGCTGGCTGAACGCCTGGGCCGCCGACTTCGCCGCCCGCACCCCGGAGTGCCTGCACACCGCGACCTTCTTCCCCGAGCCCGAGGCGCCCGGCTACGTGGCCCGGGCGGTCGAGGACGGGGCCCGGGTGTTCAAGGCGCACCTCCAGGTCGGCGGCTACGACCCGACGGATCCGCTGCTGGACGAGGTCTGGGGACTGCTCGCCGCGACCGGCACCCCGGTGGTCACCCACTGCGGGTCCGGGCCGGTGCCGGGCAGGTTCACCGGCCCCGGCCCGATCGGCGAAGTGCTGGACAGGCACCCGGGGTTGGTCCTGGTGGTCGCCCACCTCGGGATGTCCGAGTACCGCGACTTCCTCGACCTCGCCGAGCGCCACCCGTCCGTCCGGCTGGACACCACCATGGCGTTCACCGACTTCGCCGAGGCCGAGGACCCGTTCCCGCGCGAGGAGCTGACGCGCCTGCGCGGGCTGGGGGAGCGCGTCCTGCTCGGCAGCGACTTCCCCAACATCCCCTACCGGTACGTGCACCAGCTGGAGGCACTGGCCGGGCTGGGGCTGGGGGAGGAGTGGCTGCGGGCGGTCTGCCACGACAACGCGGCCGCCCTCTTCGACATCAAGCCCGAGGGCTGACCACCCGCGACGGCTGGCCACCTGCGGCGGCTGACCACCCGCGACGGCTGGCCACCTGCGGCGGCCGATCACCCGTGAACGCCGATCACTCGTGAAGGCCGATCACCGCACCGCCCGCAGCACCTCCAGCGCCCGGGCGTGCAGCTCGGGCGCGGCGGCGAGGAAGCCGTCGGAGCCGGCCGTCCAGGCCGCCCCGGCGGCGTCCGTCACCGCCGCGCCCGCCTCACGCGCGATCAGCGCGCCGGGCAGCAGGTTGCCCGCGTCGAGGCCGTACTCCCAGAACAGCGCCAGGTGCCCGGAGCCGACCTGGGCCACCTGGAGCGCGGTCGGGCCGAGGTTGCGCACCGCCAGGACCGCGCCCGCCATCGCGGACAGCGACTCGCCCGCCCGGCGCAGCGCCACCGGGTCGGCGGCCACCCCCGGCGGCTGGCTGGTGGCGGCGACGGTGACGGCCAACTCCCGCTCCAGGGGTGCGATCGGCCGCCCGTCCAGCTGGGCCCCGCCACCGAGTACCGCCCGGTAGGTGCGGCCGTCCTGTTCCGGGGCGTGCACCACGGCCAGCACCGCCGCGCCGTCCCGCACCAGCGTGGCGGTCACCGCCCAGTGCGGCTGCCCGAGCAGGTACTGCACGGCGCCGTCGGTCGCGTCGCAGAGCCACCACTCGCCCTCGGCGGGCACCGACCCGTCCAGCTCCTCGGGCATCCATCCGGCCTGCGGGCGCAGGGCGGTCAGCCGTTCCCGCAGCGCGGCGGCGGCCGGGCCGTCCAGGTCGGCGAAGCGGGCCGCCGCCTCCTCGACGGTCCGCGCGGTGACCGGGTCGGCGGACCGGCGCGCCGCCAGCCCCGCACCGACCTCCCGCACCGCGGCCTCCACGCCCTCCGTCAGCGTCCACAGCTCGTTCGTCACGGTGACTTCTCCTCGACTCGGTTCCTCGACTCGGTTCCTCGCTCCGGGCTGGAGCTCCGGGCTGGAGCCCGGGACGGACGCCGGATCTCCGGCCGGTGTGCGCTCCGGCCGCCCGGGACAAGGAGTACCGTCAGCGCTGCCGAACAGGACGCAGTAGCCGTCGGGAGTGACGGGGATCGGACACCATGGACCTCTCCACCGCTGATCCGGACAGCGTGCTGGACATCCTCGACCGTCGCCTGGTGTGCGCGCTCCAGGTGGACGGACGGGCCGAGCCCGGCCGGATCGCCGAGGTGCTGGGCGTCTCCGCGCGGACGGTCACCCGCCGACTGGGCCGGATGCGGCAGGCCGGGGTGCTGCGGGTGGTCCGGCTGCCGGACGTCGAGGACGCCGCCGTGGGGGCGCTGCTGCTGCGGGTCCGGGTGCTGAGCGGCCGGGTGGACACCATCGCACAGGCCCTCGCCGACCGCCCCGACGTCCCGTTCGTCGACGTGATGCTCGGCGGCCACGAGGTCGGCGCCGTGGTGCTCACCGACGCCGGGTCCCGCGACCGGCTGCTGTACGGGCAGCTGCCCGCGACCGGCGCCGTCACCGAGACCACGACCCACGCGGTGCTGCACGCCTTCGCCGACGCCGGGCAGTGGCGGGCCGGGTACCTGACCGAGGAGGAGGCCGTCGCGCTCGCCCGGCCCGCCGTCCCGCGCCCCGCCGCACCCCCGCCGCTGGACGCCCTCGACCGCGCGCTGCTGGAACGGCTGGGCGAGGACGCGCGGTGGTCGCACGCCGTGCTGGCCGCGGCCGTCGGCGCCCCTGAGTCGACCGTTCGCCGCCGACTGCGCCGGCTGGACGAGGCCGGGATGCTGCGCACCCACGCCACCGTGGACCCGCGGCTGCTCGGCATGGCCGTGGACGCCAACCTCTGGCTGGACGTGCCGCCCGGCCGGATCGCCGAGGTCGGCACGGTGCTGGCCCGCCACCCGCAGGTGCACGGGGTGTTCGCCACCAGCGGCCCGGCCAGCCTGCTGGCCACGGTGTTCTGTCCGGACCACGGCGAGCTGTACCGCTTCCTCACCGACACCCTCGGCCCGCTCGGTGCCGCCCGGGCCGAGACCACCATCACCGCGCGCGCGGTGAAGCGGGCGGGCGTGCTGCTCCGGCAGCCGCCCCGGCGGCCGTAGGCCCCCAGGCCCCAGGCCCCCAGGGTTCCGGAGTCCCGGACCTCCGGAGCCCCGGGCCTTACCTGCGGGGTAATCGACGCCCGCCGCCGGGCCCGGCAGGGTGGAGGCAACCCGGCGAGGCCGCCACGGCCCCGGGCTCCCACCCCCTGACAGGAGGCGATCCGTCATGTCCGCCCACGCGAACACCCTCACCCCCGCCGACCCGGGCTCCGCCTTCTCGCCCTGGTCGGTGCGCGGCGCCCTCGCCCTGGATGCCCTGGCCACCGGCGGCAACGGCCTGGCCTACCTGGCGTTCTCCGGCCCGCTCGGTGACCTGCTCGGCGTCGGCCGCGCCACCCTGCTCGACATCGGGGTCTTCCTCACCCTCTACGCCCTCGCGGTCGGGGTGCTGGCCGTCCGTCGGCAGCCGCCGCGGCTGGGCGTGCAGACGGTGATCGACCTCAACCTCGTCTGGGTGGTGCTCAGCCTGGTCGCGATGGAGGTGTGGCTGGAGCCGACCACCGCCGGGTTCGTCTGGATCCCGATGCAGGCCGCGACGGTGGGCCTGTTCGCCGTCCTGCAGTTCACCGCCCTGCGCCGGAGCGGTCGCTCCGGCTGACTCAGGACGAAGCCGATTCCGGACGAAGCTGATTCCGGACGACGCCGACTCAGGACGAAGCCGGCTCCGGAAGTGGCCGCGGCGGGCGGTCGCTACGGCTGCCGCTCCGGCCCCACCGCGGACTGCAGGAACCGCACCGTCTCCGCGTCGGCGGGCAGGAAGGTCTCCAAGGCCAGCTCGGAGACGGTCACGTCCAGCGGGGTGTTGAAGGTCGCGATGGTGGAGAGGAAGGAGAGGACCCGCCCGTCGTGGCGGATCCGCATCGGCAGCGCGAAGGGGAAGTCGTCCTCGGCCGGGTCGTCCGCCGGGTCGCCGTCCGGCTCGGGGTAGCCGCGGACCTCCTCGTACAGCCGGCGCAGCGGCTCGGCGCGGACCAGCTCCAGCTGGCGCTCCATCCGCTCCAGCAGGTGACGCCGCCACTGCCGCAGGTTGACGATGCGAGGCGCCAGGCCGTCCGGGTGGAGGGTGATCCGGATCGCGTTGAGCGGCGGCTGCAGCAGGTGCGGGGCGACCCCGTCGAGGAGCAGCCCGAGCGAGCGGTTGGCCGCCAGCACCCGGAAGGACCCGTCGACGACGACCGCCGGGTACGGGTCGTGGGCGGCCAGCAGCCGTTCCATGCCGCCGCGCAGCGCGTCCATCGAGGGGTCGTCCAGCGGCGTCTCGGGGTAGTGCGGGGCGTAGCCGGCCGCGAGCAGCAGGGTGTTGCGTTCGCGCACCGGGACGTCCAGCTGCTCGGCCAGCCGCAGCACCAGCTCCCGGCTCGGGCGGGAGCGGCTGTTCTCGACGAAGCTGAGGTGCCGGGCCGAGGAGTCCGCCCGCAGGGCCAGTTGCAGTTGGCTGAGCTGCCGTCGTTCCCGCCAGCCGCGCAGCAGCGGGCCGACACCGGTTCCCGTCGGGCTGCCCATGCCCGCCATGATCGTCATGGCCCAGGACGGTACTCGAACGAGCCCGGTCGGCGGGAGGGGGCAGGGGGCAGGGGGCAGCGGGATCGAAGGGGATCCGGCGGGCTTCGCGGGCTTCGGGCTTCCGGTGGGCGCTGCTGGGATCCGGGGGATCAGACGCCGGTGCTGGAACCGGGCCGGATGACCATGAGCACCACGACCACGGCCCACAGGAGGTTGAACACCCCGGCGGTCATCGGCAGCATCTTCAGACCGCTGACGGCCTTGGTGTGCTGCTCGTCCGACGGGTCGAGTTCGAGCGCGTCCACCGCGGCCTGCTGGCCGGGCAGCACGAAGAGCAGCAGCGCGAGCGCGGCGACCGCGGTCAGCACCATCGAGACGATCACCCAGGACTGCCCGAGCACGTCCATCACCTGGGCCAGGCCGATGCCCAGCACCGGCACCGCGACCCCGAGCAGCGCGTAGACCTGGGTGATCCGGTGCAGCACGCGCAGCACACCGGCGTCGGAGGCCCGGTCCGGGCCCCCGGCCAGCGCGGCCTTCGCCCGGCGCGGGAACATGCTGACGGCCACCGCGACCGGGCCTATGAACAGGACCGACACGAGGACGTGCAGGCTCAGCAGGAACTTGGCCATGGCGGGGCACCCTTTTGAATCCGGTGGGCAGCTGGTCGGCGGGCACCCGCGTTCGGCGTGCCCACGACCAGGCACGCTAACACCGCTTATTCCCCGGCCCACCGCTCGGGTGGGCGCCGTGAGCCGCCCCGGCCCGGCGCTCGGCCCGCCGCCGCCAGTCGCCTCGGCCCGGCGCTCAGCCCGCCGCCGCGAGCTCCACGAGCCGGGGCGGGACGGTGCTGACGGCCCCGACGGCGGCGGCGTGCTCCGGGTCGGTCCAGTCGAGCAGGTGCAGGTCCTCCCAGCTGCTGCGCAGCGGCGCGCCCGATGGGACGGCCAGCGGCAGGGCGGAGAGGTCGACCCGGGCGAGGGTGTCCAGGGTGGCCCGCCCGATCTTGATCAGCGATTCCTTGCGCACCCAGAGCCGCAGGAAGGCCTGCTCCGGCTCCGGGTCGGCCTCGACCAGGGCGAGCTCGGCCGGGGCCAGCACCCGGCGGGCGACCGAGCCCAGCGAGCCGCCCCGGGCGGACAGCTCCACGTCGACCCCGACCGGCTGGAACCCGGCGCCGGCGGCGACCACGCCCCGGGTGTGCGACAGGCTGACGTGCACCCCGGGGTGGTCCGGCAGGTAGGGCTTGCCGTGGTCGGCGAGCCCGCAGTCCGGGCACTGCTGGGCGAGGACGAGGCCGGCCACCGGCACGTCGAGCAGCCGGGCGGCGCAAAGCCGGACCAGCAGGTGTCCGGCGGTGAAGTCGATCCGACCGGACTCGTGCCGGAAGCGCGCGGCGCGCTCACGCTCCATGGCGGTCAGCAGGTGCTCGCCCGCCTCGGGGTGCCGCAGTACGGCGTCGGCGGACGCGACGGAGACGAGCGGCGCGCTCAGTTCCTGGGCCTCGGTGGTCATGCCCCAAACCTAGGCCCTCGCCGATCCGGGCCCTCGCCGGCCCGGGGGCTCTCGTCGGCCCGGGCTCCCGGCGTCGGTCGCCGCCTCTCGGGGGATCGCTGCTCCATTCGTATGAATTTCAGATCCGACCTGAGGATCCGTAGGGTGCGATAAGTCCGTTTTGATGTTGGATATCCCGGATCTGTGGGATCGCCGCCAGATCATACGGAACACGGCGAGTCGTCCTGGCTCGCCCTTTTCTCGCGCACGGAGGAATTGTCGATGGGTCAGGCCACCGGTTCGCCGGATCACAGAACGACCGCCGTGAGGACTCCGGCCACGCGCAGGCGCCGGGCCGTCAGGATCGCGGTGGCGACCGCCGTCACCGCACTGCCGCTGGCCGCGGTGCTGACGGTCGGTTCGGCCGCTCCGCTCGCTCCGCCGCTGGGCGCCTGCACCGGGCCCGACTGCCCCAGCACCTGGCCGCCGCCCCACAACGGCGACTTCCCCGGTCGCGACGCCTCCATCAACGTCTTCACCGGTGGCGACTACACCGTGAACGGCCGGGCCGCGGAGGCCGAGGGCAAGATCGTCGCGCTGGGGAACCTGACCGTCGACAAGAACGGCGGCGGCGTCTACAACATGGGCGTCGTCGGCGTCGGCTCGCGCGTGGTGCCGCCGAACGGCAGCGACTTCGTGACCACCGGTGGCAACGTCGACGTCAGGACCGGCAACAGCATCCTGATCGGCGGCAGCGACTCGCACGGCCCGGCCTTCGGCAACCTGCGCCACGCGGGCTCCGTCAGCGGCACCGTGAGCATCGACCCCACCGGTCAGTCGATCCAGGACCCGAACGCCGCCGCGCCCTACCAGTCGGTACTGGCCCAGATCGAGGAGGTCTCCGACTGTGTCGGCCGGGCCACCGCGACCGGCACCGTCAACGTCTCCTCCAGCGAGGCGACCTTCACCGGTGACGGGACCAGCGCGAAGCAGGTCTTCAACGTCACCCAGAACCTCGCCTCGCCGTCCGGCGGGCAGATCGGCCTGGTCTTCAACAACATCCCGGCCGGCGCCACCGTCGTGGTGAACATGCTCGGCGACAGCCCGATCATCAACACCTACACCGGCACCGGTCTGCCCGGCGACCAGACCACCGACATGCGCTCGAAGCTCATGTACAACTTCCCGACCGCGACCTCGGCGCAGATCCTCGGCAGCGCCCAGTTCCAGGGCTCGGTCCTGGCCGGCAACCCCGGCGGCACCACGACCATCGCCCAGGCGGGCATGAACGGCCGGGTGTACCTCGCCGGCAACCTGATCCACACCGGTACGGGCGGCTACGAGATCCACAGCTACCCGTTCGACGGGGACCTGCCGGACTGCATGGTGACGCCGAGTCCGTCGCCGACCTCGTCGACGCCGTCCCCCTCGCCGACGTCCCCGTCCCCGACCTCGTCGCCGACCTCGCCGAGTCCGACGTCCCCGTCCCCGACCTCGCCGTCCCCGACGTCCCCCGCGCCGACGTCTCCGGCACCCACTTCTCCGGCGCCCACCTCTCCCGCGCCGACCTCGCCGTCGGCCAGCGCGACGACGTCGAGCGCCGGCCCGGCCCCGACCAGCCACAACCCGACCGAGGAGCCGACCGGCCACCACCCCGGTGGCGGCGGTGAGCTGCCCTCCACCGGTGCGGGCAACGCCACGACGGTCTTCGGTCTGGCGGGCGTCGGCCTGCTCGGCCTCGGCGGTCTGGCCGTGCTGGCCGCCCGCCGTCGTGGCCGCCACGGCTGACGGCCGCCGCGGCTGAGCCGCTGAACGGCGGCGCGGGCCGCCCGGATCGAGTCGGTCCGGGCGGCCCGCGCCGTTTCCTCCGGCCGCCGCCGGGCCCGGCCCGCTCGGGCTCCGGTGGGTCAGCCGGGGAAGCGGAGGACGAGTTCCTCCCAGAGGCTGCGTTCGAGGGGGCTCATGCGGTCGGTGGCGAGGCGTTCGGGATGGCCGGGCGGGAGGGCCCGGTGCGGGTCGCCGTCGGCGGGAGCGTGGTCGTAGGGCGGGGGTGCCCAGCCCATCAGGTATCCCAGGTCGCCGACCCCTTGCCACCAGTGGCACAGGGCGGCGAGCGTGGTGCGCCATCGTGCTCGGTGCGGCATGGCGGTCCCTCCACCGTCCGTGGGCGCCGGTCTCCCAGCCTGTGGAGGAAGATTCTCGGAGCGGCCGCTAAGCCGGGGCTAAGCCCGGTCTCCGGCCCCCGCCAGGGCCCCGCCGTGGCGGCCCCTAGCCGGAGGCAAGGCCGGTATTAGCCCCGCCGGGGAGCATGGCCGGGACAGCAGAAGGGTCGGCGGTCCAGGGAGCACCGGTGGAGGGGTCCGGATGGCAGCGAACCGAAACGAAGCACGGAACGACCTGCTCGACGCGCCCCCGGGCGACGGGCCCGACCCGGCCGGGTTCCGGCGGGTGCTGGGCCACTTCGCCACCGGTGTGGCGGCGGTGACCGGGATGGACGCCGGGGTGCCGGTCGGGCTGTTGGTGAGCTCGTTCACCTCCGTCTCGCTCGACCCGCCGCTGGTGTCCTTCTGCGTGGCGCACACCAGCACCAGCTGGCCCCGGCTGCGGGGCGGTCGGCGGCACGGCATCTGCTTCCTGGCGGCCGGTCAGTACGGGCAGGCCCGGCGGCTGGCCACCGCCAGCGGGGACTCCAAGTTCCACGGGGTGGCCTGGTCGGCGTCGCCCTCGGGCCTGCCGGTCCTCGACGGTGCGCTGGCCTGGCTGGAGTGCTCGGTGGAGGCCGAGCACCCGGCGGGAGACCACGTGATCGTGGTCTCCCGGGTGCACCGGCTGGCCAAGGCCGGGGACACCTCCGGGGCCGGGCCGTTGGTGCTGTTCCGCGGCGGCTACGGGAGGTTCACCGCGGTCGCCCCGGCTCCGGTCGACACCGTCGCGCGGTCCTCCTCGTGAGCCCGTGCGCGGGCGCGCGACGAGGACCGGCGGCCGCCCGGGGCCGCCCGGCGCGGGGCCGCCCCCGCCGGTTCCGGGCGGCGGAGCGTCCCGCCGGTGCTACCGCTTCCCGATGACGGCGAGCAGGTCGCGCCCGGACAGCACCGGGTAGTCGGTGTTGTCGTGCTTCGGCGCGGTGCCGCCGTGCCTGGCGTAGACCACGGTGTCGCCGACCTCGACGTCGGGCGGGATCCTGGCCGAACCGCCGGCGCCCCGGCCGGCCGGGGCGCCGGCGACGACGGTGCCCTCCTGGGGCTTCTCCCTGGCGGTGTCGGGGATCACCGGACCCGAGGCGGTGACCTGCTCGGCCTCGGAGGGCCGGACCACGACGCGGTCCTCGAGCGGCTTGATCGCCATGCCGCTGTCGGTCATCCGTCTGCCTTTCACGGTGCTGTCCGGGATGCGGCGCCGGCCGGGACGGCCGCTCGCGCGCCGGGAGCCGAGGAGGCTCCGGACGGATCGGATCGCGTGCCGCTCGTGGCGCCGCTCCGGCGGGCAGGGCATGGCGCCGCCGAGTGCGCGCGCCGGTCGGTGCGGTCGGCTCCTGGCGGTCGTGCGTGACGGCTGCACGCCAGCAGAGGATGCGTGCCACGCATATAGTGCGAGGGCGTAGGCAGTGGCGGGCCCGGGAGCCGGACCGGAGGGAGCGCGGATGCCCGCGGGGGCCGGGCCGGTGCGTAGGCTTCGGGCGATGAGAGGAGGACGGGGGTCGGCTGACCGTCCGGCGCGTTCCGGCCAGTCCCCTGATCAGTCATGACCGCAGACGAACCCATGGACATGCGGGCCCGCAACAAGCAGGCCACCCGCGAGGCGATCGGTGCCGCCGCATTGCGGCTGGCGCTGGAGAAGGGCCCCGACGGGCTGGCCCTGGTGCGGGTGCGCGACATCGCCGAGGCCGCCGGGGTCGCGCCCCGGACGTACAACAACTACTTCTCCAGCCGGGAGGAGGCGATCTGCGCGGGCCAGACCGACCAGTCCCGCCGCCTCGGCGGGGCGCTGAAGGCCAGGCCCGCGGCGGAGCCGCTCGACGAGGCGATCATCGCGGTGGTGGTCGAGGTCTTCGCGAATCCCGAACCCGACCGGGCCGGGCTCGCCATGATCATGTCCACACCCGCGCTGCGGGGCGAGGCACTGAAGGCGTTCAGCATGGCCGAGGAGCCGCTGGCCGACGCGATCGCCGAGCGCACCGGCGCCGGACGCTGGGAGCTGGCCCCGGCGGTGACGGCCGCCGCGGTCGCCGGTGCGGTCCGGGTGGCCGGCCGGTACTGGCTCGGCACCACCAACTCCCCGCCGTTCGCCGAGGTGCTGCGGGCGGCCCTGCGCCACGCGCTGGGGACCGGCCCCGGCGGCCGCGCCTGACCCCGGCGCGGCAGGGGCGGCCCGGGGGCCGCTGATCCGGTACGGGGGCCGGCCCGGGCCCTCGTGCGGGAGGCCCCCCGTACGGGCCGCCCGCCTTCAGCGGTCCTTTAGCCGGCGCGGCTGCACTGGGGGAGCGCCCGACCCGGTCACCCGTCACCGTCGCAGACAGTCACCCGCCGCCGCCGCCGGCGGCCGGCCCCGGCCGGGCCGCCGCCCGGCAGCGGCCGAGCCACCGGTTTTAGATCCGGCCAGGCTCGCTGTTAGGGGCTGCGGCGACCCTTTCCCCGTGGGCTCCCGGCGAGGGTGCCCGCGGGTGAGACGTTTCGCCCCCGAATCGGCCCGGCCGCCCGGTCGTGCCGCCGGTCGCGGCTGCCCGGACGGGCCCGGACGGAGCGGAGGCCCTGCCGGTCGGACACCCGGCCCCGGTCCGCCCGGAGCCCCGGCAGAGCCGAGCCACGCCCTCGAACCGCCTGACGGAAGCGCGCCGCACCGACAACGGCTACGGAGGTACCACCACATGGGTGAGGACAAAGAAGCGATCCTGAAGCTGGTAAGGGAGTACCACCGGGGCCAGGCCGAAGGGGAGTTCGTCCCGGGGAGGACGCCGGTGCTCACCTCCGGCGCGGTCCTGGACGAGGAGGACCGGGCGGCGCTGGTCGAGGCGGCGCTGGACATGCGGATCGCGGCGGGCCCGAGCGCGCGCCGCTTCGAGCGTGACCTCGCCAGGTACTTCAAGCGGCGCAAGGCCCACCTGACCAACTCGGGGTCGTCGGCCAACCTGCTCGCGCTGACCGCGCTGACCTCGCCGCAGCTCGGGGACGTGCGGCTGCGCCCCGGCGACGAGGTGATCACCGCCGCCGCGGGCTTCCCCACCACGGTCAACCCGGTCCTCCAGAACGGGCTGGTGCCGGTCTTCGTCGACGTCGAACTCGGCACCTACAACCCGACGCCGGAGGCCATCGCCGCGGCCATCGGGCCGCGCACCCGGGCGATCATGACCGCGCACGCGCTCGGCAACCCGTTCGCCGCCGAGGAGATCGCCGAACTGGCCCGCCAGCACGACCTGTTCCTGATCGAGGACAACTGCGACGCGGTCGGCTCGCGCTACCGGGGCAAGCTCACCGGCACCTTCGGCGACCTCTCGACGGTGAGCTTCTACCCGGCCCACCACATCACGGTCGGCGAGGGCGGCTGCGTGGTCACCAACGACCTGGCGCTCGCGCGACTGGTGGAGTCGATCCGCGACTGGGGCCGGGACTGCTGGTGCGAGCCGGGCGAGGACGACCGGTGCCTGAAGCGCTTCGACCAGAAGCTCGGCACCCTCCCGCAGGGCTACGACCACAAGTACATCTTCTCCCACGTCGGTTACAACCTGAAGAGCACCGACCTGCAGGCCTCGATGGGCGTGACCCAGCTGCGCCGCGTCGAGGAGTTCGGCGCGGCGCGCCGCCGCAACTGGCGGCTGCTGCGGGAGGGTCTGGACGGCGTGCCCGGCCTGCTGCTGCCGGAGCCGACCCCCGGCTCCGACCCGAGCTGGTTCGGCTTCGTGCTGACCGTCGAGCAGGACGCGCCGTACACCCGCCGCGAGCTGGTGGCGTTCCTGGAGGAGCGGCGGATCGCGACCCGCCGGCTCTTCGGCGGCAACCTCACCCGCCACCCGGCCTACGAGGACGTCGAGTTCCGGGTGTCCGGCGATCTGTCGGTCAGCGACATCGTCACCGAGGACACCTTCTGGATCGGCGTGTACCCCGGGATCACCCCCGAGATGATCGACTACGTGGTCGGCTCGATCAGGGAGTTCGCGGGAGTTCCCCGCTGAGGGCGAGTTGGTCCCGCATCGCGGTCAGGGCGTCCTCGATGCGGGAGAACCGCACCCCGAGCACCCGGGTCGCGTGCTCGTTGGACACGTTGAGCCAGCGCGGGTAGGGGCGTTCGGCGTCGCGCAGGAAGTCCGCGAGGCGGCCGCGGGCGGCCGGGGCGGCGTCGAGACCGAAGGTGCGGGCCACCGTCACCGTGAGGTCGTAGGGGGACAGCGAGGAGCCGCCCGCGCAGTGGAACAGCCCGTTCCGGGGCCGCAGTCGCGCCACCCGCTCGACGGCCGCGACGAACTCGTCGACGAAGGTGGGGGTGACCAGGGTGTCGTCGAACATCGGCGGGATCCGCCCGGCGGCGAGCCAGCCGATCAGCTTGCGGACCAGGTCCTCCTTGCGCCGGTAGCGGGCCCGGAACGGGAAGGACGGGCGCAGGACGGAGTGCGCGCAGCCGGACTCCTGCACCTCGCGCTCGGCCCAGAGCTTGGTGCGGCTGTACCAGTCCAGCGGGTCGGGGAGGTCGGACTCCCGGTAGGGCTCCTCCTGGCCGCCGCTGAAGACGTAGTCGGTGGAGACGTGGATCAGGTAGCGGCCGTGCCGGCGGCACGCCGCGGCGAGGTTCGCGGTCCCGTCGACGTTCACGCGGTAGCAGGGGCCCTCGCGGTCGCCGGTCTGCGCCGCCGCCGCGTTGAGGTCGGTGAACGCGGCGAAGTGCGCGACCACCTCGGCGGGGCTCTCGGCGACCGCCCGGTCCACCGCGGCGGCGTCCGTGAGGTCGCACTCCAGCGGGTGCCAGCGGTGCGGGCCGCCGAGTTCGGCGGCCCGGTCGCCGACCATGCCGCGCAGGCCGGTGCCGGCCAGCGGGGACGGTCGCTCGGTGTCCATGGGGTTCTCCCGTCATCGGTTCCCGACGGCGCGTCGGGGGAGGTCGGCGTACGGCCGGTCCTCGGACCGGGACGGTCCGGGCGGCCGGCCGCCCGGGGCGGCGCAGGGCGTTCGGCCAGCGGGTACCGGGGCACGTCGGAGGAGGCCACCGGAACCGGCGGCCTCCTCGCGGCGGGCGGTCAGGCCTCGATCGACAGTGCCCGGCCGGGGCAGAGGGAGACCGCGACCCGCACGTTCTCGGCCGTGCCGGTGTCGGGGCGGTCGGTCCGTACCTCGACCATGCCGTCCTCGTCGTTCTGCTGGAAGACGCGGGGCTCGGTGAGCACGCACTGGCCGGCGCCGATACAGGCGTCGCGGTCGACGACGATGCGCACAGAGGTTTCCTTTCCGGTCGGAGTGGTCGGAGTGGTCGGAGTGGTCGGAGTGGTCGGAGCGGTCGAGGCGTTCGGAGCGGCCGGGCCGGCGCCGGCGCCGGGGCCGTCGGGTCACCAGGTGACGGGCAGCTCGTGCAGGCCGTAGGTGTTGGAGTCCTGCTTGAACGGGAGCTCCGACACGGGGGCGGCCAGCCGCAGGCCCGGCAGCCGTGCGAACAGCCTGGTGAAGACGATCTCCAGCTCCGCCCGGGCGAGGTTCTGGCCCAGGCACTGGTGGATGCCGTAGCCGAACGACATGTGGTGCCGCGCGCCTCGGTGGATGTCCAGTCGGTCGGGGTCGTCGAAGACCGTCTCGTCCCGGTTGGCCGAGCCCAGTCCGAGCAGGACGCCGTCGTCCTTGCGGATCGTCACGCCGTCGATCTCGATGTCCTCGCGGGCCGTCCGGAGCAGCACGTCCGAGATGGTGAAGTACCGGAGCAGTTCCTCGACGGTCTGGCCGATCCGGCCCGGGTCGGCGATCAGCTCGGCCACGACCTCCGGGTTCTCCAGCAGGCCGGTGGTGCCCAGGGCGATCATGTTCGCGGTCGTCTCGTTGCCGGCGACCAGCAGCAGGTAGGCCATCTGGATCAGCCCCATGTGGGTGAACACCCCGGTCTCCCGGTTGTTCACGACGAGCCGGCCGAGCACGTCGTCGGTCGGCTCCTGCTGCTTCTCCCGGATCAGGCCGTCGATGAACGTGGCCAGTTCGATCATGGCGGTGCGGCGTTCCTCGGGGGTGCTCGCGCGGCTGAGCATCGCCGAGGTGTGGGTGTGGAAGTACTCGCGGTCGGGTGGGTGCACGCCGAGGAGTTCGGACAGCACCATCGAGGGCACGCGCACCGCCACCGTGCGGACGAGGTCGGCACCGGGGCCGGCGGCGACCAGGTCGTCGATGCAGCTCTCCACGATCTCCGTGATGCGGGGCCGCAGTTCCTGGATGCGCCGGACGGTGAACTCGGCGATGACCATCCGCCGCGGCGCGGAGTGCTCCGGCGGGTCGAGCCCCACCAGGGTGTTGCCCGCCTCGTGGGACTCCCCGTCCCCGGCGTGCTCCCCGGTGGCGCGGAGCGGGACGAGCAGCGGCAGGTTGGGGTGGTTGTGGTCCGAACTGATCCTCGGATCGGTCACCAGCGCGCGCACGTGCGCGTAGCTCGTGACCAGCCAGGCCTTCTGTCCGCTCGGCAGCGCGACCTGGGTGACCGGCCGCTCGGTGCGCAGCCGCGCGTACGTCGGTGCCGGGTCGAGCGGGCAGCCGCGTGGCATCGGGAAGTCGGGCACCTCGGGAAGGTCGCCACTGTGCGGTGCCGACGTGGCCTCGGTCATGGCAGCTCCTGGTTCGGCGGCGGTGCGGCACGGCCGGAATCGTCGGATTTCCGGTGCCGCGGGATTACCGACATTGCGGGAATACCGGCATCGGGGGAATGTCGGTGCCGGAGTCCGTCGGAATTCTTTCATCCATGGCGAGCGTCAGGCTAACAGCGAAATCTAAAATCTCACTAATATGCGCTCCGGGGTATTCTGCCGCAAGACAGGTCGGCGGTTCGTTGATAAATTGGGCCGCTGTCGCGGGCCGCGAAACGGGATTCGCCGGAATCCCGCGGCCCGATACGGGAGGTGTGATGAGCACGGGCGAAACCGTCCGGATGCCGCTGTTCACCGACGGTGGTGCCGAACTCCTGGAATGGATGCGGCACATGCGTGACGAGCAGCCGCTCTGGCAGGACGAGCGCGGCCACTATTTCGTCTTCCGGTATGCCGACGTCCAGGAGGTGTTCTCGGACCCGGCGCGCTTCTCGTCGAACATCGGGCGGCTCATGCCGGTCTTCGGCGAGGAGAAACTCAGCGCGAACCTGCCCTGGCAGGATCCGCCGGACCACCGGAAGCTGCGGCAGCTGGTGAGCCAGGCGTTCACGCCGAAGACCGTCGCCGCCATGCGGCCGCGGATCGGGGAGATCGTGGCGGAGCTGCTGGCCGCCGCGCCGGACGACTCCTTCGACTTCGTCGAGTACCTGGCCTACCCGCTGCCGGTCATCGTGATCGCCGAGCTGCTCGGCATCTCGCCGGCCGACCGGGCGTTCTTCCGGGCGTGCGCCGACCGGCTGCTCGGCATCCGGGCCGACGACTCGGAGTCCGACGAGGCCGCGGCCAAGGCCATCGCGGACGCCACCAAGGAGCTCGACGAGTACCTGGTGGCCGAGGTCCGGCGCCGGCGCTCGGCCGGGTCGTCCGGGGACGTGCTCGGCGCGCTGGCCGCGGCGGAGCTCGACGGGGAGCGGCTGACCGACCTCCAGGTGGCCACCTTCGCGGCCCTGCTGCTCAACACCGGCCACATCACCACCACGCTGATGCTCGGCAACACCCTGCTCTGCCTGGCGGACGCCCCGGAGGCCGAGGCCCGGATCAGGGCCGACCGCTCCCTGGTGCCCGCGGCGCTGGAGGAGGTCGTCCGGTGGCGCCCGCCGTTCCCCCGGGCGCTGCGGATCGCCACCGAGGAGCTGGAGCTGGCCGGCGGTGTCGTTCCGGCCAACGGGATCGTCATGCCGTCGATCCTGTCCGCCAACCACGACGAGCGGCAGTTCCGGGAGCCGGAGCGGTTCGACATCGACCGGGACCCGAACCGCCACGTCGGGTTCGGCCACGGCATCCACTTCTGCCTCGGCGCCCCGCTGGCGCGGCTGGAGACCGAGATCGCCCTCAACGGGCTCCTGGACGCCTTCGGCGAGCTGCGGGCCACCGATGACGCGGTGTTCCACGACTCGGAGTTCTACGGCGTCAAGAAGCTGACGGTGTCCGCCCGGAGGTCGTGAACGACGGCCCGGTGGGACGCCTCCCGGCACCGGGAGGCGTCCCACCGGGCCGGGGGCGGTCAGGCCAGTTCCTCCAGGGTGCGCACCAGTTCGGCGGGCGACGGGGCGGCGGCGATCTCGTCGCGCACCTTCCGGGCGGCGGCCCGGATCCCGTCGTCGGCGAGTACCGAGTCCACCGCGTCGCCGATGGCCCCGGTGCCGGCTCCGGTTCCGCTCAGCGTGATGCCCGCGCCGCTCTCGCAGAAGTTGGCCGCGTTCGGCGGCCGCTCCACCAGGGGGAGCAGGACCTGGGGGACGCCGAGCGACGCGGCGGTGAGGATGGTGCCGGTGCCGCCCTCGCTGATCACGGCGTCGCAGCCGGGCACCAGCGCGTGCAGGGGCAGGTCGTCGGCGAGGCGGATCCGCTCCGGCAGCGGGCGGTCCCGGAGCCGGTCGATCCCGCTGCCGGTGAGGACCACGTCGACGTCCCGGGCGGTGAGCGCGTCGAGGATCCGGGTGAGGACGGGCGCCTCGGCGACCGCCTCGTCGAACTCGCCCCGGCCGCCCCAGCCGACGCAGACCCGGGGGCGGCCGCCCGGCTCCGGGGCCGGGTCGGGCGCGGGGGCGGCGCCGTCGTACGGGACGAAGCGCACGGGGATCCGGGCGGGTGCGTCCGGCACCTGCACGCTGCCCGGCCAGGGGTCGATGCTGCCCGACGCGTAGTCGTCGCGGACCGCCGCGCCGAACTCCGCGTAGAGCCCGGCCAGCCCGGTGGGCCAGTTGGGGGTGTACTCGTCGCCGGTCGTCGGGCCGTGCATCGGATTGTGGGTGCGGTGCATGATGTCGGGCCCGGTGAGATGGCGCAGCAGCGGGACGTCCAGGGCCGCCGCGGCCAGCGGGGCCGCGAAGGCCATCGGATCGGCGATGACGAGCTGCGGGCGCCAGCGCTCGGCGAACCGCACCAGGTCGGGGGCGGTCCGCACGGCCGTGTCGACCAGGGGGGCGAACCTGAGGTCGAGCAGCCTGCGCCGCTCCTCGTCGGACGCCTCGGCGAGGAGGCCGGGGGTGGCGGGGGCGGCGGGGGTTGCGGGGGCGGCGGGCTCCGCCGCCCGTGGTCCGGTGCCGATGCCGGCCGGGGTCAGCCCGGCCCGGACCACCGCCTCGGTGAGGTCCGGCGGCGCGGCGATCCGCACCTCGTGCCCGGCCGCCCGGCAGGCCCAGGCCAGCGGCGTGACGAAGTACAGGTGGGAAGCCCGGGGGAGCGGGGCGAAAAGGATACGCACGGGGTCACCTCTCGGGATGCTGGTGGCCCATGGAAGCCCGGCGCGCTAAAGGGGGGCTGAACCCTCCCGGCCCGCCGGAGCGCCGGTCGGGCGGGTCGTCCCTGCGGTACCTGATCAGCATATTTCTGCTTGCTCGGCACCTGGTTGCGTGTCACGCAAGCTTATGGGAGCCTGAGGCCGTGATCGAGTGGCCCGGATTTGCGGACGTTCGCGAGGGAGTCTGATGGCGCAGAGTTCGAGTGACGTCCAGCCCGCCGGCAAGGGCCAGTCGTTACCACCGGAGCTGATGAGGGTTGCCGGGGTCGTCCTGCTCGGTCTGCTGGTGATGCAGCTCGACGGGACCATGGTGAGCGTGGCGCTGAACACGCTCTCCCACGAGTTGTCGGCCTCGGTGGCGACGCTGCAGTGGGTGGTGACGGCCTACCTGCTCGCCCTGATGGTCGGGATGCCGCTCGCCGGCTGGGCGGCGGACCGCTTCGGACCCCGGACGATGTGGATCGTCTCGCTGGCCGTCTTCCTGGTCGGATCGGTCCTGTGCGGCCTGTCCGACTCGATCTGGATGCTGGTGGTGGCCCGCGTGGTGCAGGGCCTCGGCGGCGGGATGATGGTCCCGGTCGGCCAGGCGATGCTGATGCGGCTCGCCGGCATGGAGCACCGGGCGAAGCTGGTCGCCCTGATGGCGATCCCCGGCATGATCGGCCCGACGCTCGGCCCGGTCCTCGGCGGCGTCATCGTCGACGACTTCGACTGGCGGTGGATGTTCTTCATCAACATCCCGATCGGCGTGGTCGCCTTCCTGGTGGCGGGTCGCAACCTGCCGAACGTGAAGGCGGAGACCGCCGCCAAGCTGGACGTGCTCGGGGTGCTGCTGCTCGTCCCCGGCCTGGTGGCCGTGGTCTACGGGTTCTCCCGGGCGAGCACGGTCGGGTTCGGCAGCGGCCAGGTGATCGGGTTGCTCGCGGTCGGCGGGGCGCTGCTCGCCGGGTTCGGCGTGCACGCCTCGCGGCCGGACGTCGACGCGCTGGTGTCGATGCGGATGTTCAGGTACCGGGGCTTCGCGGCCTCCTGCACCCTGCTGCTGCTGGTCGGCCTGACCATGGGCGCCGGCATCGTCCAGCCGCTGTTCCTGCAGCAGGTCCACGGGGAGAGCCCGATGGGCACGGGCCTGCTGCTGGTCGCCTTCGGGGTGGGATCGGTGATCACCTCCGTGCTGCTCGGCCGGGTGTTCAACAAGCTCGGTCCGCGGCTCGTCGGGACGGTGGGCATCGTCCTCGCCATCGCGGGCGCGGCCTTCTTCACGCAGTTCGACGCGGGCACCTCGCGGGGCCTCATCCTGGTGGCCATGCTGGTCTCCGGCGTGGGCCTGGCGATGGTGGTGCTGACCATGTCGACGGCGCTCTACATCGGGCTCCCGCCGCAGCAGATCGGCCGGGCGACCGGCGCCTCGCGGATCTTCCAGCAGCTCGGTCTGTCGGCGGGCACCGCCGTGATCAGCGTGGTGCTCCAGATCCAGCTGTCCGACCGCGCCCGTGAGGCGCCCGAGGGCGCCGTCGGTCCGGGCGGTCTGGCGGACGCCTACAGCGCCACCTTCTGGTGGGGCGTCGGCTTCCTGGTGCTCGCGGTCGTGCCGACCCTGTTCCTGCCGAAGTCGGTTCTGGTGGCCGCACCGGTGCCGAACAAGGCGGCCGAGGCGGCCCAGCCGCAGGGCGCCTGACCGGCCCGTACGGTGCACGGCCCGGCGGTGTCCGCACCGCCGGGCCGACCGTGTCCGCGGTGCGGCCGGCCGGGAGCCGGCCGGTGGATCCAGCGCACCCGGCACATCGTGCGTACCACGCAACTCTCAGCTACCATACGTTCGTTCGCAAATCTGACGATCTGTCAATCCGATGCCCGGGTCCGACCAGCTCCGACCAGCTCCGACCTGATCCGTCCAACCGACAACCCGAGGATGCACTCATGACCACCACCACGGCCGCCTCCGCCGGAGACTTCCTGCTCGGCGGTGACCTGCGGGTCAACCGGCTCGGCTTCGGAGCGATGCGGATCGCCCTCGGCGGCTCGGTGCGCGACCCCGAGTCGGCCGCCGCCGTCCTGCGCCGCGCCGTCGAACTCGGCGTGAACCACATCGACACCGCCGGCTTCTACGGCTTCGGCGACCTCCAGTCGCACGAGACGATCCGTCGCGCGCTCTCCCCGTACCGCGACGACCTGGTGATCGCCACCAAGGTCGGCCCGATGCTGGACGGCGGCGTGGTGCCCACCGCCGAGGCCGCGCCCGAGCAGTTGCGCGGCCTGGTCGAGGAGGACCTGCGCCGGCTCGGCGTGGACCGCCTCGACCTGGTCTACCTGCGGGTCGGCGGCATGGGCGAGCCCGGCGGGGAGTCGCTGGGCGACCGCTTCAAGGCCCTGGCCGAGCTGCGTGCCGAGGGGCTGATCCGGCACCTGGGCGTCAGCAACGTCGACGCGGTCCAGCTCGCCGAGGCCCGTGCCATCGCCCCGGTCGCCGCCGTGCAGAACCAGTTCCACGTGCACCGCCGGGCCGACGCCGACCTGCTCGCCGTCTGCGAGCAGGAGGGCATCGCCTACGTGCCGTTCTTCCCGCTCGGCGGGGGCGGCGAGAAGATCGATCCGGCCCGGGTCGAGGCCGTCGCCGCCCGCCACGGGGCGACCACCCAGCAGGTCGCGCTGGCCTGGCTGCTCGCCCACTCGCCGGCCGTGCTGGCGATCCCGGGCACCAGCGTGCTCGCGCACCTGGAGGAGAACGTCGCCGCGGCCGGTCTGCGGCTGACCGCCGAGGACCTGACCGAACTGGCGGGCTGAGGACGCGGAAGCGCCGGACCCCCTGCGCGAGGATCTCGTCCTCGCGCAGGGGGTCCTCGGCGTTCCGGCCCGTGACGCGGCCGCCGGGTGACCGCGGCCGCGGCGCTGTCCGCCGACGGCGCCGCGATCACCCGGCCGCGGTCACCCCTGGCGGAACTCGCGGTCGATCAGGTCCATCAGCTCGTCGGCCGAGGCCGTCCCGATCCCGGCGCCGTCCGCCGTGCCGCCGGCGTCCTCGTGTGCGGACCCGTCCGTGGATCCGGGCTCGGACCCGTTCGCCGCGCCCGCGTCCTGCGCGGCACCGGGGGCCGCCCTCGGGCGGAAGGCCAGGAGCCGCAGGCGCCGGTCGATCGACGCGTCCGCGCCCTCCGGGGGCAGCACCGCCAACGCGGCCTCCAGCTGGTCGAGGTAGGCGAGCACCGCCTCGGCCGGAGACTGCTCCGGCGGTGCGAGGCGCTCCCGCAGGTACGCGGCCAGCGCCCCCACCGTCGGGTAGTCGAACACCAGGGTGGCCGGCAGGGCGAGCCCGGCCGCCCGGCCGAGCCGGTTGCGCAGCTCGATCGCGGTCAGCGAGTCGAAGCCCAGCTCCTGGAAGGCGCGGTCGACGGCGATGCCGTCGGGCGAGCCGTGGCCCAGGACGGCGGCCGTGTGACCGCGCACCACCTCGGCCACCAGCGCCTGCCCGTCGGTCGGGGACAGGCCGGCGAGCCGTTCGGCGAGGGCGGGGCCCCTGTCGTCCGCCCGGCGCGCGGGAACCCGGACCAGCCCGCGCAGGACCGGCGGCAGGGCGTCCTCGGCCGCCTGGGCGCGCAGCGCCCGCAGGTCGAGTCCGGCCAGGACCAGGGCGGCGGGGCCGGCGCCGAGGGCGGCGTCGAACCGGTCGAGCGCGTCCGGCGTGGTGAGCGGGGTGAGGCCGCGGCGGGCCGCGCCGGACTCCCGGGAGCCCTCCGTCCGCGCGGTGAGCGCGCTGGTCCGCTCCCACGGGCCCCAGGCCAGCGACACCGCGGTCAGCCCCCGGGCCCGCCGGTGGGCGGCGAGCGCGTCGAGGAAGCTGTTGGCGGCGGCGTAGTTGGCCTGTCCGGGGGCGCCGAGGACGCCCGCGGCCGAGGAGAACAGCACGAACGCCGACAGTCCGAGGTGCTCGGTCAGGGCGTGCAGGTGCCACCCGGCGTCGGCCTTCGGGCGCAGCACGCCGTCCAGCCGCTCCGGGGTCAGCCCGGGCAGCGTCGCGTCGTCCAGCGTCCCGGCGGCGTGGACCACGGCGGTCAGCGGGTGCTCGTCGGGGATCGCGGCGAGCACCGCGGCGAGCGCCGCGCGGTCCGCCGTGTCGCAGGCGGTGACGGTGACGGCGGCGCCGAGACCGCGGAGTTCGGCGGTCAGTTCGCCGGCGCCGTCCGCCAGCCCGCCGCTGCGGCTGACCAGCAGCAGGTGGTCGACGCCGTGCGCGGTCACCAGGTGCCGGGCGACGAGACCGCCCAGGGTGCCGGTGCCGCCGGTGACCAGGACGGTGCCGCCCGGCCCGAAGGACGAGGGCGCGGGTGCGGCCGCGGCCGCCGGCCGGGCCAGCCGCGGGAGGTAGACCCTGCCCCCGCGCACCGCGGCCTGCGGCTCCCCGGCGGCGAGCGCCGCGGCGAGCGCGTCCTCGGTGGTGTCCGCGTCCACGTCGACCAGCCGGAACCCGAACGGGTTCTCCGACTGGGCGCTGCGGACCAGTCCCCAGACGGCGGCCGCCGCGAGGTCCGGCACGTCCTCGTGCGCGGTGACGGGCGTGCCGTCCTTGTCCGTGACGGCGACCGCGCCGCGCGAGAGCAGGACCAGCGTCGCCCCGGCGAACGCCTCCTCGGTGGGCCACCGCCGGACCAGCTCCAGCGCGCGGTGGGTCGCCCGGTGCGCCCGCTCGGCCTGGTCGCCCGACCCGGCCTGCCCGGCGCCGCAGTCCACCACGACGGTGTGCGGTGCCGGGGCGCCGGCCGCGACGGCCGCGCGCAGCGCGTCCAGATCGGCGTACCGGGGGGAGCGGGCGCCGGTGATGCCGGTGTCGCCGACGAGGACCGGTGGCGGCGCGGTGTCACCGCTGCGGCCGGCCTCGATCCACTGGGTGGCCAGCAGCGGTCCCCGGCCGGGGCCGGCCCCGAGCCCGCCCGGGCCCTGGACGAGCGGCCGCAGCCGCAGCGCCCCGATCCGGCCGAGCGGGCGGCCGGCGCCGTCGGCCAGGTCCAGGGCCACGGACCGGTCGGCACCGGACCGCACCCGGACCCGCAGGGTGCGGCCGGCGGCCGCCTCCAGCGAGAGGCCGGTCCACGAGAACGGCAGCAGCACCGCCGCCCCGTCGGCGTCGCCCGGTGCGGGCGGTACCGCCATCAGGGCGTGCAGGGCGGCGTCGAGCAGCGCGGGGTGGACACCGAACCCCTCCGGGTCGGCGTCCTCGGGGAGGGCGACCTCCGCGTAGAGGTCGCCGTCCCGCTGCCAGGCCGCCCGCAGCCCCTGGAACACCGGCCCGTAGACCTGGCCCTTGGCGGTGAAGCGGTCGTACGCGGCGTCGGCGTCGAGCCGTTCGGCCCCCTCCGGCGGCCACACGGTCAGCGGCTCCGCGGCCGGGCCCGCGGCCGCGGCCAGCGACCCGGTGGCGTGGAGCGTCCACTCCGCGTCGGGGTCGTCGGACTCGGGACGGGAGTGCACCGTGACGGGGCGCGCGCCGTCCTCCTCGGGCAGGACGACGACCTGGAGCTGGACCGCACCCTGCTCGGGCAGCACCAGCGGGGCGAGCAGGGTGATCTCGTCCACCCCCGCGCAGCCGGCCTCGCGCGCCGCGTACAGCGCCAGTTCGACGAAGGCGGTGCCGGGCACCAGGACGGTGTCCTCCACCCGGTGGTCGGACAGCCACGGGTGGGTGCGCAGCGAGAGCCGCCCGCTGAGGATCCGCCGGTCGTCGGCGGCGACCGACAGCCCGGCCGAGACCAGCGGGTGCCCGGTGTCGGCCAGTCCGGCGGACGTGACGTCGCCCGCCACCGCCGAGGGCTTGAGCCAGTACGGGGAGCGCTGGAACGCGTACGTCGGCAGGTCGGTCCGGGCGGCGGGGGCGAGCACCGTCGTCCAGTCGACCGGGGCGCCGTGCGCGTAGGCCCGGGCGAGGGCGGCGAGCAGCTCGCGGCCGCCGTCCTCGTCGCGCCGCAGCGTGCCGAAGGCCTGCGCCGGCACGTCGGCGCGCTCGATCGTCTGCTGCACGCCGACGGTCAGCACCGGGTGCGGCGCGGACTCGACGAACAGCCGGTGGCCGCCGGCCAGCAGCGCCTCGGTGGCCTCGGTGAACCGGACGGTGTGCCGCAGGTTGCGGTACCAGTAGTCGGCGTCCAGTTCGGCGGTGTCGATGATCGCGCCGGTGAGGGTGGAGTAGAACGGCACGGTGCCGGTCCGCGGGCTGACGGGGGCCAGCACCTCCAGCAGTTCCTCGCGCAGCGCGTCGACGTGCGGGGTGTGCGAGGCGTAGTCGACGGGGATCGGCCGGGCCCGGACGCCCTCGTCCCGGTAGCGCTCGACGAACGCCCGGACGGCGTCCGCGCCGCCCGCGACGACCGTGCTGTCCGGCCCGTTGACCGCGGCCAGGTGGACGTCGTCGGCGTCGGCCAAGCGGGCGGACACCTCCTGCGCCGGCAGCGGGACCGAGGCCATGGCGCCCGTCCCGGCGAGCCGGGTCAGGACCCTGCTGCGGAGCGCGACCACGCGCGCCGCGTCGTCCAGCGACAGGGCCCCCGCCACGTAGGCGGCGGCGATCTCCCCCTGGGAGTGGCCGACGACCGCGTCCGGGACGACGCCGGCGGCCTTCCAGACCTCGGCCAGCGAGGTCATCACGGCGAACAGCGCGGGCTGGACCACGTCCACCCGGGCCGGGTCGGCCGCGCCCGGGCCGCCGCGCAGGGTGTCGAGCAGCGACCAGTCGGTGTGGCAGTCGATCGCCTCGGCGCAGGCGGCCAGGTGCGCGGCGAACACCGGTGAGCGCTCCAGCAGGTCGAGCGCCATGCCGTCCCACTGCGAGCCCTGGCCGGGGAAGACCAGCACGGTCCGGCCCGGCCCGGAGGCGGTCGCCGGGCCCTGCACCAGCGCCGGGTGCGGCCGGTCGGCGGCGAGGGCCGCCAGCGCGGCGGCCAGGTCGTCGCGGTCGCCGCCGAGGACGACGGCGCGGTGCTCGAACGCCTCCCGGCCGGTGGCCAGCGCCCAGGCCGCGTCGGCCGGTTCGGCCGCGCCGTCCGCCGCCGCGAACGCGGCGAGCCC